>NZ_JBYTEM010000017.1:0-83020 GCF_058789735.1 Rhodanobacter sp. FW106-PBR-R2A-1-15
GCTTTTGCTCTTGCGAATCCCGAATCCCGAATCCCGAATCCCAGCTTCAAAAGCATCGCCCGCCAGCGGGCTCCTACGGAAGCCGTGGGGATGACAGCCAGGTTTCCAGTTCGGCAAGGCGCTGCGGGGTTCCCACGTCGGTCCACGTGCCACGGTGATGCGAACCGTCCATCTTTCCATGCGCCATCGCCGTTTCCAGCAGCGGCCGCAGCTTGAAGCGCGGTGGTTTGGCCTCGACGCCCGACGCAGCGCCGACAGCCTCGCGCCAGCCGTCCAGCAGCTCGCGGCGGAACACGCCGATGCCGCTGTAGGTGAGTCGGGGTTCGCCGTCGTCGTGCAATTGGCCTGCGGCGTCCAGCCGGAAATCGCCGCGAGGGTGATGCGCGGGGTTGTCGGTCATCAGCAGATGCGCGGGGCCCCGCGGCTCGGCGGGCAGGGCGGCGAAATCCGCGTCGCACCACACGTCGCCGCTTGCCACCAGGAACGGCTCCGGCCCCAGCAGCGGCAGTGCATTGAGCATGCCGCCGCCTGTTTCCAGCGGTGTGGGGCCTTCGTAGGCGTAGCGGATGCGCAGGCCCCAGCGCGAGCCGTCGCCCAGCGTGGCAGGGAACTGTTCGGCCAGATGCGAGGTGTTGATCACCACGTAGTGCACGCCGGCCGCAGCCAGCTTTTCCAGGTGCCATGCGATCAGCGGCTTGCCGCCCACGCGAAGCAGCGGCTTGGGCGTGTGCTCGGTCAACGGGCGCATGCGCTCGCCGAGGCCGGCGGCGAAGATCAGCGCGTGCCTCATGCGGCGACCTGCGTGAGGTCGCGGCCGGCCGCATGCCGCTGCAGCAACGCGGCGAACTCGGCCAGCTCGGGGTAACGGCGCGCCACCTCGATCACGTAGCGGTACACCTGCGGCACATCCTTGAGATAGCCTGGCTTGCCGTCGCGGTACCACAGCCGATAGAACTGGCCCAGCACGCGTACGTGGCGGTGCAGGCCGGTGAGGTCGAACCAGCGCAGGAAGCGTGCGGCGTCCACGCTGGCGTCGATCACGCCGGCGCCCAGCAGGCGCTGCCGGTAGGACTCCACCCAGTCCTCGACGCGCGCGCGCGGCCACGCGATGTAGGCGTCGCGCAGCAGCGAGGCGAGGTCGTAGCTGATCGGGCCGTGCAGCGCGCCCTGGAAATCGACGATGCCCGGGTTGTTCGCCTCCGTCACCAGCAGGTTGCGGCTGTGGAAATCGCGGTGCACGAAGCGGCGCGGCTGCGCCAGCGCGTTGCGCACGATCACGCCGAAGGCGGCTTCCAGCACGTCCCATTCCTCGCAGCTCGGCGGGTGGCCGAGGTGGCGCTGCAGGAACCATTCGGGCATCACTTTCAGCCCGCTCACCAGCACGGCGTGGTCGAACGGTGGCAGGTCGTCGCTGGCCACCTTCGCCTGCATCGTCAGCAGCGCGTCCATCGCGTCGCCGTAGAGTCTGTCCGCGTTCGCGTCGTTCAACTCGGCCAGATACAGCCGCGAGCCGAGATCCTCGATCAGCAGGAGGCCCTGCTGCAGGTCGTGCGCCCGCACCGCCGGCACGTGTAGTCCGGCAGCGGCCAGCCGCGCGCCGATCGCCAGCCACGGCCGCGGGTCTTCGCGCTCCGGCGGCGAATCCATCACGATCCAGCTTTGCCCGCCGTGCCTGGTACGCCAGTAGCTGCGGAAACTGGCGTCGGAAGACGCCGATTGCAGGGTGAGGCTGGCGTCATCCAGCACGTGGCGGGTCCAGGCGAGGCGGGCGGCGGCGCGATCGGCAATCGGGGTCATGACAAGCGTGGGCAACGGGATGGCGCCAGCTTAGCGATCCACCGGCGTCGTGACGAGGCGTCGAACACCGCGGCATTGACCGCGCGGCATCGAATCAGTACCATTTTAGTCCCGATTCAACCGACCCAGCCCGAGCCCATGCTCCGCGTCAGCCGACTCACCGATTACGCCACCGTGGTGATGACCTGTATCGCCGCGCACCCGGCCGAGGTGCTCAGCGCGGTGCAGATCGCCGACGAGACGCGGCTGGAACTGCCCACCGTGAGCAAGCTGCTGAAGGCGCTCGGCCATGCCGCGCTGGTCGAGTCGTTCCGCGGCGTCAACGGCGGCTACCGGCTGGCCCGGCCGGCCGGCGAGATTTCGCTGGCTGAGATCGTCGAGGCGATCGAAGGGCCGATCGGCATGACCGAATGCAGCGTGGCCGAAGGCCAGTGCGAACGCGAATCGCAGTGCGGTGTGCGCGGCAGCTGGCAACTGGTCAACAACGTGCTGGACAACGCGCTGCGTGCGGTCAGCCTGACCGACATGCTCAAGCCGCAGCCGCCACGGCCGCCGCGCCGGATCGCCGCCGTGCCGCTGGGCGACATCGCCATGCCGGCGAAAGCCCGCCGGGTCACCACCGAATGAACGAGATGATGAACAATCAGAGCAGCACCGCCGCCACACTGCGCGACAACGCGGGCGTGGCCGAGGTCCTTGGCCGCAGCTACAGCGCCGGTTTCGTCACCCAGATCGAGATGACCGGCCTGCCGCCGGGTCTGGACGAAGGCACCATCCGCGCGCTGTCCGCGGTCAAGCGTGAACCGGAGTGGATGACCGAGTGGCGGCTCGAAGCCTATCGCCACTGGTTGACCATGCCGAAGCCGGACTGGGCCAAGCTCAACATCGACCCGATTGACTACCAGGCGATCAGCTACTACGCCGCGCCGAAGAAGCAGCCCAAGTCGCTGGACGAGGTCGACCCGGCGCTGCTGGAAACCTACGAGAAACTCGGTGTGCCACTGCATGAGCGCGCCGCGCTGGCCGGTGTGGCGGTGGATGCGGTGTTCGACTCGGTCTCGGTCGGCACCACCTTCCGCAAGCAGCTGGCCGATGCCGGCGTGCTGTTCTGTTCGATGAGCGAGGCGATCCGCGAGTATCCCGAGATCGTGCAGAAGTACCTGGGCAGCGTGGTGCCCACCGGCGACAACTTCTTCGCCGCGCTGAACTCGGCGGTGTTCTCCGACGGCAGCTTCGTGTTCATCCCCAGGGGCGTGCGCTGCCCGATGGAACTTTCCACCTATTTCCGCATCAACGCGCAGAACACCGGCCAGTTCGAGCGCACCCTGATCGTGGCCGAGGAAGGCGCCCACGTCTCCTACCTCGAAGGCTGCACCGCGCCCAAGCGCGACGAGAACCAGCTGCACGCGGCGGTGGTCGAGCTGGTGGCGCTGGAAGGCGCGCAGATCAAGTACTCCACCGTGCAGAACTGGTACCCCGGCGACGAGAACGGCGTGGGCGGCATCTACAACTTCGTCACCAAGCGCGGCGACTGCCGCGGCGACGATTCCAAGATCAGCTGGACCCAGGTGGAAACCGGTTCGGCGATCACCTGGAAATACCCTTCCGTGGTGCTGCGCGGCGACCGCTCGGTGGGCGAGTTCTACTCGGTAGCGCTGACCCACCACTTCCAGCAGGCCGATACCGGCACCAAGATGATCCACCTCGGCAAGGACACCAAGTCGAAGATCGTCTCCAAGGGCATCAGCGCCGGCAGGAGTTCCAACAGCTACCGCGGCCTGGTGAAGATGGAGAAGGGCGCCGAGCGTGCGCGCAACTACACCCAGTGCGACAGCCTGCTGATCGGCAAGAAGTGCGGCGCGCACACCTTCCCGTACATGGAAGTGAAGAATCCCACCGCGATCGTCGAGCACGAGGCCACCACCTCGAAGATCTCCGACGAGCAGATGTTCTACTGCCGCAGCCGCGGCATCGGCGAGGAAGACGCCGTGTCGATGATCGTCGACGGCTTCTGCAAGCAGGTCTTCCGCGAACTGCCGATGGAGTTCGCGGTGGAGGCGAAGAAGCTGCTGGAAGTCTCGCTGGAAGGCGCCGTCGGTTGACATTTTTCCTTCTCCCTCCGGGAGAAGGTGCCCGCAGGGCGGATGAGGGTACGGGCGGAGCGGGTATTCCGTTCCAGCCGAACCCTCACCCCAACCCCTCTCCCAAGGGGAGAGGGGCTCAAGATCAGGAATCACCATGCTCAAAATCGAAAACCTGCATGCCCGCGTCGAGGGCAAGGAAATCCTCAAGGGGCTCAGCCTCAGCGTGAACGCGGGCGAGGTGCACGCGATCATGGGCCCGAATGGCGCCGGCAAGTCGACGCTGGGCAATGTGCTGTCCGGCCGCGACGGTTACGAGGTGACCGCCGGCACGGTGACCTACAACGGCATCGACCTGCTGCAGCTTTCGCCGGAAGCGCGCGCGGCGGCCGGCGTGTTCCTGGCCTTGCAGTATCCGGTGGAGATCCCGGGCGTCAACAACACCTATTTCCTGCGCGCGGCGCTGAACGCACAGCGCAAGACGCGTGGCGAGAAGGAACTCGATTCCATGCAGTTCCTCAAGCTGGTGCGCGAGAAGCTGAAGGTGATGCAGATCTCCGACGAGCTGCTGCACCGCGCGGTCAACGAGGGCTTCTCCGGTGGCGAGAAGAAGCGCAACGAGATCTTCCAGATGGCGGTGCTGGAGCCGCAGCTGGCGATTCTCGACGAGACCGATTCAGGCCTGGACATCGACGCGCTGAAGCAGGTGGCGCAGGGCGTCAACGCGCTGCGCTCGCCCGACCGCGCGTTCCTGATGATCACCCACTACCAGCGCCTGCTCGACTACGTGGTGCCGGATTTCGTGCACGTGCTGGCGAACGGCCGCATCGTCGAGAGCGGCGACAAGTCGCTGGCGCTGAAGCTGGAGGAACACGGCTACGCCGGGCTCGGCACGGGGGCGGTGGCATGAACCCGTCGGCCTCCACGCCGCTGGGCGCCTCGTTGCTGGACGCGCCCCTGCCGACCAGCGGCATCGCCTGGCTGGATGAGGCGCGCCGCGAGCACCGCGCCGCGTTCGCCGCCGGCGGCCTGCCCGGCGCGCGGGTCGAGGCGTGGAAGTACACCGCGCTGCGCGGGCTTGCCCAGCGCCGCTTTGCCGCTGGCGACGCAGCGGCGGCCACGCGCGACGTCGATGCGGCCGCGTTCGCCCTGCCGGGCGTGGATGGGCCGCGGCTGGTGTTCGTCAACGGCGTGTTCCGGGCGGATCTGTCGACCGCCACCGCACTGCCCGACGGGCTTTTGCTGCAGCCGCTGTCACAGGCCCTGCGCGACGACGCGGAGCCGCTGCGGTTCGCCTTGTCGCGGCCGGCCCTGGTCGGGCACGTCCGCGAGGGCGGCGATGCGTTCGTGCAGGTCAACGCCGCCAGCGCCACCGACGGCGTGGTGCTGAGGGTTGCCGCGCACGCCAGGATTGCCGCGCCGGTGCAGCTGGTCTTCGTCGGCGCCGCCGCGGACGCCGAGCTGGCCTGGCATGCGCGCAACCTGGTCGAGCTGGGCGAAGGCGCCTCGCTGGAGCTGGTCGAACATCATGTGGGCAGCGGCGAGCAGGCCCAGCTGGCCACCCTGGTCGGTGATTTCGTGCTGCACGAAGGCGCGCAACTGCACCATGTCGTGCTGCAGAACGCCGCGACCGCCACCAACCTGATCCGCCGCAGCGGCCTGCGCCTGCATGCGCGTGCGCACATGCAGCTGCATGTGCTGGAGCTGGGTGGCGCGCTGGTGCGGCACGACCTGCAGGCCGAGCTGGTCGGCGACGGGGCGCAGCTGCATACCCGCGGCGCGTTCATGCCGCACGGCCGCCAGCACGTCGATACCCAGCTGGCGATTCGTCACCAGGCGCTGGACACCACCTCCACCTCCACCTGGCGCGGCGTCGCCAGCGACCGCGCGCGCGGCGTGTTCCGCGGCGCGATCGTGGTGGCGCCCGGCGCCGACGGCAGCGATGCCAACCTCAACAACAAGAACCTGCTGCTGTCGCCGGGCGCCGAGATCGACACCAAGCCGGAGCTGGAGATCTACGCCGACGAGGTGCAGGCCGCGCACGGCGCCACCGTGGGCCAGCTCGACGAGCGCTCGCTGTTCTACCTGCGCTCGCGCGGCATCCCGCTGGCCGAGGCGCGCGCGCTGCTGACCGCCGCGTTCTGCCGCGCGGTGCTGGACGATCTGCCGAGCGGGGCGCTGCGCGAGCACCTGTCGGCGTTGCTGATCGCGCAATTACCTGCCTGATGCCTTTCTCCTCCCCCTGCTGCGCAGGGGGAGGCTGGGAGGGGTAAGGCTTCTGACTTTAAGATCAAGAGCTGACCCCACCCCAGCCCTCCCCTGCAGGCAGGGGAGGGAGTCCCAACCGGAACTCTCTGCATGAACGCACAAGCCAGCACGCCCACCGTCTTCGACGTCCAGCGCATCCGCGCGGATTTCCCGCTGCTGGCGCGACGCGTGCACGACAAGCCGCTGGTGTATTTCGACAACGCCAACACCAGCCAGAAGCCGCTGTCGGTGATCGAGGCGGTGGACCACCATTACCGCGAGCACAACGCGAACGTGGCGCGGGCGGTGCACCAGCTGGGCGAGGAGGCCACGGCTGCCTACGAAAGCGCGCGCGACCGGCTGGCGCGCTTCCTCAATGCGCCGTCGCGCAACGAGGTGATCCTCACCACCGGTACCACCCAGTCGATCAACCTGGTGGCCTACAGTTACGCACTGCCGCAGCTGAAGCCCGGCGACAGCATCCTCACCACGGTGATGGAGCACCATGCCAACATCGTGCCGTGGCAGCTGGTGGCGGCGCGTAGCGGCGCCACGGTGAAGGCGGCGCCGATCGACCAGCGCGGCGAGCTGATCGTGGAGAAGTACGTCGAGCTGCTGACGCCGGAAGTGAAGCTGGCCTGCGTCACCCACGTCTCCAACGTGCTGGGCACGGTGAACCCGGTGCGCGAGATCGCGCGCGAATGCAGGAAGCGCGGCATCCCGCTGCTGGTCGACGGCTCGCAGGCGGCGCCGCACCGGCCGGTCGACGTGCAGGCGCTGGGCTGCGATTTCTACGCGGTCACCGGGCACAAGATGCTCGGCCCCACCGGCACCGGCGCGCTGTGGGCGAAACGCGAACACCTGGAGGCGATGCCGCCGTTCTTCGGCGGCGGCGAGATGATCCGCGAGGTGCGCTTCAGCGGCACTACCTTCGCCGCGCCGCCGCACAAGTTCGAGGCCGGCACGCCGAACATCGCCGGCTTCGTCGGGCTGTCGGCGGCGATCGACTATTACGCCTCCGTGGGTTTCGAGGCCATCCATGCCTGGGAGCAGCAGCTGTTGCACTACGCCACCGAGCGCCTGCGCGAGGTTCCAGGCCTGCGCATCATCGGTGAGGCGGCCGAGAAGGAGCCGGTGATCTCGTTCCTGCTGGAAGGCGCGCAGGCCACCGACCTGGCCACCCTGCTCGACCTGCAGGGTGTGGCCGTGCGCTCCGGCCACCACTGTGCGCATCCGCTGATGCAGTTCTACGGCGTGCCGGCCACGCTGCGCGTCTCGCTGGCGTTCTACAACACGCGCGAGGAGATCGACGCGTTCGTGGTGGCCTTGCTCAAGGTGCGCAAGCTGCTGCTGTGAAATGGCGCAGCACCGCATGGTCTTGCTGTGGCGGTGGGCATTATGCTTCCCGTTCCATCCGCCACGACCGACCCCATGCTCGCCAAGCTTCCCGGCCCGATCCGCATCCCGCTGGCCATGCTGCTGCTCGCCATCAACATCCTGCTGCACGTGCTGCCGCTGTTCCTGCTCACCCTGGTCAAGCTGGTCGTGCCGGCGCGCGTCGTGCGGCAAGCCTGCTCGCGCGCGCTGGTGGCGATTGCGGAGAGCTGGATCGGGGTCAACAACTTCCTGTTCGGCTTGTTCACCTGCATCCGCTGGGAGGTCGAGGGCCTGGCCGGCCTGCGTCGCGACGGCAACTACCTGGTGCTGTGCAACCACCAAAGCTGGGTCGACATCCCGGTGCTGCAGAAGGTGTTCAACCGGCGCATCCCGTTCCTGCGTTTCTTCCTCAAGCAGCAGCTGATCTGGGTGCCGGTGCTGGGCCCGGCCTGGTGGGCGCTGGATTTTCCGTTCATGAAGCGCTATTCGCGGGAAACTCTGCTGAGGCATCCGGAACTGCAGGGCAAGGACCGCGACGCCACCCGCCGCGCCTGCGCGAAGTTTCGCCACATGCCGGTGTCGGTGATGAATTTCGTCGAGGGCACCCGCTTCACGCCGGCCAAACACGCGGCGCAGTCCTCGCCGTACCGGCATTTGTTGCGGCCCAGGGCCGGCGGCCTGGCGTTCGTGCTCGATGCGATGGGCGACGCGCTGCATGCGGTCCTCGACGTCACCATCGTCTATCCGGAAGGTCCCCGCACGATGATGGATCTGATCGCCGGCCGCGTGCACGACATCCGCGTGCACGTGTGCGAGCTGCCGATCGACACCGGCCTGGTGGGCAGCTACGACGACGACCCCGCGTTTCGCGGCCGCGTCAAGCTGTGGGTGAATGGACTGTGGCGCGAGAAGGATGAGCGGATCGCGCGCATGCTGACGGCGGCGGACGCCGCACCGACGGGAGATTGAGATGCGTATTCTGATCGTAGGCGCCGGCGCCACCGGCGGCTACTTCGGCGGCCGCCTGCTGGAGCACGGCCGTGACGTGACGTTCCTGGTGCATGAAAAGCGCGCGGCGCAGCTGGCGCGGCATGGCCTGTCGATCAAGAGCGCCACCGGCGACACGGCGCTGCCGTCGCCGCCGACCGTGCTGGCCAGCGGCCTGCGCGAACCCTATGAGCTGATCCTGCTGAGCTGCAAGGCGTACGGCCTGGAACAGGCGATGGCCGACATCGCGCCGGCGGTGGGGCCGGACACCACGATCCTGCCGCTGCTCAATGGCATGCGCCAGCTAGATCTGCTGGACGCGCGCTTCGGCGCCCAACACGTGCTGGGCGGGCAGTGCGTAATCGCCGCCACGCTCGATGAGGACGGCAGCGTGCGCCACCTCAACACCTCGCACAGCCTCACCTTCGGCGAGCGCGACGGCAGCGCCTCCGCGCGCATGCAGCGGATCACGCAGGCCTTGTCCGACGCGGGCTTCGACGCGCGCCCGAGCAGCACGGTGCTGCAGGACATGTGGGACAAGTGGATTTTCCTGGCCACGCTGGCCGGCATCACCTGCCTGATGCGCGGCTCGGTGGGCGAGATCGTGGCGGCGCCGGGCGGCACCGCCGCGGCGCTGGATCTGCTGGAGGATTGCTGCGCGGTGGCCGGGCGCGCCGGCCATGCGCCCAGCGAGCAGACCCTGCAGCGCGCCCGCCACGTGCTGACCGAGGCCGGCTCCACGCTGACCGCCTCGATGCTGCGCGACCTGCGGCACGGCCACCCGATCGAAGCCGACCACATCGTCGGCGACCTGCTGGCCCGCGCCGACCGCTCGCGCGACGAACGCTCGCTGCTGGCGACCGTCTACGCCCATCTGAAGGTCTACGAAGCGCGCCGCTCGTCGGCAGCATGACAGCCAGGTTCCGTAGGGCGGGCAATGCCCGCCGCTCTCGGTCATCGCATTAAAGGCCGGCGGGCAGTGCCCGCCCTACGCAGCTGCATGCATGAAAAAAGCCGCGACCTCGCGGCCGCGGCTTCGGGTGACTCAGGTGCACTGGCTTACCAGATCTTCACCTGCCTCGCCCCGTCGCGCACCATCGCGTCACCCGTCTTGCACCGGAACGCCCTGGCGAATTCCGGCATGTTCGAAGGCGCGCCGATCGCGCGGAATTTCGCCGGTGCGTGCGGGTCGGTGTTGAGCAGGGTCAGCTGTGCCTCCGGGCGGATGTTGCCGCGCCACACGCGCGCCCAGTTGAGGAAGAAGCGCTGGTCCTGGGTGTAGCCGTCGATCTTGCGCCGGGCCGCGGCCGGGTTTTTCGCCAGCGCCATCTGCAGCGCGGTGTACGCCGCGTTGAGGCCGCCCAGGTCGCCGATGTTCTCGCCCATGGTGAGCTGGCCGTTGACGTGCTTGCCGGGCAGCGCCTCGTAGCCGTCGAACTGCGCGCCGAGCTTGGCGGTGCGCGCCTCGAACGCCGTGCGGTCCGCATCGGTCCACCAGTTGGTGTTGTTGCCCTGGGCGTCGAACTTGCTGCCCTGGTCGTCGTAGCCGTGGCCCATCTCGTGGCCGATCACCGCACCGATGCCGCCGTAGTTGATCGCGTCGTCCGCGTTCGCGTCGAAGAACGGCGGCTGCAGGATTGCGGCCGGGAACACGATCTCGTTCTTCTGCGCGCTGTAGTAGGCGTTCACCGTCTGCGGGGTCATGCCCCATTCGGTGCGGTCGACTGGCTTGCCGATCTTGGCGATGGCGTAGTCGTAGTTGAACTTGTTTGCCGCCTGCACGTTGCCGAAGTAGTTGTCCGGCGTCAGCGCCAGGCCGGACCAGTCGCGCCACTTGTCCGGGTAGCCGATCTTCGGTACGAAGGTCGCCCACTTCTGCAGCGCCTTCTGTTTGGTCGTGTCGCTCATCCACTCGAGCTGCTCGATGCGCGTGCGGAAGGCTGCGCTGAGGTTGGCCACCAGTTCCTCGGCGCGCTGCTTCGAGGTCGGCGAGAAGTTGTCCGCCACGTACAGCTGGCCCAGCGCCATGCCCATGCCATCGTTGGTGGCGTCGAGCACGCGCTTCCAGCGCGGCTTCATCTCCTTCTGGCCGTTCAGGGTCTGCGCGTTGAACGCGAAGTCCTCCTGCTGGAACGGTGTGGACAGGTACGGTGCCGCGTTGGCGATCGCGTGGTAGCGCAGGTAGGCCTGCCACTGCGCCAGCGGCACGTCGCCGAGCATCTTCTGCACTTCGGCGAAGAACTTCGGCTGCGACAGCGAGAAGCCGTCCTTAACGTCGGCGCCCTGCACCTTGAAGAACGCGGCCCAATCGAAGTCCGGCGTCACCCGATCGGCCTCGGCGATGCCGACGTAGTGGTAGCGGTTGTTCGGGTTGCGCATTTCCACCGGCGGTAGCGACACGGCGGCGAGGCGGGTCTCGAACGCCAGCACCGCCTTGGCCTGCTGCTGCGCCCCGGCGGCGCCGACGCCGGTCAGTTCGAGCAGCTTCGCGATGTGCGCGACGTAGGCGGTGCGGATCTTCGCGAAGTCGGGTTTGGCGTAATAGTCGACGGTGGGCAGGCCGAGGCCGCCCTGGCCGGCGTAGGCGATCTGCCGGTTGGAATCCTTGAAGTCGGCGTTGCCGGAGAAGCGGAACAGCACCGGCTCGCCGCGGGCGTAGCTGTTGCGGATATAGGCCACCACGTCGGCGCGGTTCTTCAGTGCGTCGATGCGCGCCAGCTGCGGCTTGACCGGATCGAAGCCGGCCCGCTCGATGGTCGCTACATCCATGCCGGAGGCGTACAGGTAGCCGATCTTCTGCTCGATCGAACCCGGCTTGGCGGTAGCCGCTTCGCGCGCGGCCTGTTCGACGATTCGGCGCTGCACATTGAGGCTGTCCTCGCGCAGCGCGTCGAATGAGCCCCAGCGCGTGCGGTCGGCGGGAATCGGGTTGGCGGCCACCCACTTCGCATTGACGAAGCCGTTGAAGTCGGTGCAGGCCTTGATCGAACTGTCCAGCTCGCTCACATTGAAAGCGGTGGTGGAGGCGGCCAGCGCGCTGCCGCCCAGCGTCATCGCCAGGGCGAATGCCAGCGGCTTCATGCAACGGTGCTTCATGGAGAGTTTCCTTCGGGTCGGGGACGCGGGCGTCCGGTCGGTGCAGCTGTCGCAATAAATTGCGATCCCCGCAGGCTAGGCAGGCGGCCGGCGAACTGCCCAGTGTCGAAGGTCATGCCCGGAACGTCTGTTCCAGGTCATGGTGTGCGCGCCGGACGTCGCACTATCATCACGGCGATGAGCACCCAGAACCTTCTCGTTTTCCGCGCGGCGACCATGGCCGACGTCGACGCCATCGTGGTGCTGGTCGAATCCGCCTACCGTGGCGAATCCGGCCGGCGCGGCTGGACCACCGAGTCGCACCTGCTGGACGGCCAGCGCACCGACGCGGCTGATGTGCGGGGGCTGATCGAGCGTCCCGGCAGCCGCATCGTGCTGGCCGAACGCGATGGCCAGCTCATGGCCAGCTGCCATATCGAGCGCCAGGGCGAGGCCGGCTACTTCGGCATGTTCGCGGTCGATCCGGCCGGGCAGGGCGGCGGCCTGGGCAAGCTGGTGCTGGCCGAGGCCGAGCGCGTCGCGCGCGAGGAGTGGCATTGCCGCGGCATGCGCATGACGGTGATCGTGCAGCGCGACGAATTGATTGCCTGGTACGGCCGCCGTGGCTACCGGCGCACCGGGGAGTACCAGCCGTTTCCCTACGGCGACGAGCGCTTCGGCATCCCCCGCCGCGACGACCTGCGCTTCGAAGTGCTGCGCAAGGACTTCGACAAGGTCGCGGCATGAACGACTGGGTCCGCGTCGGCACGCGCAGCGACTTCCTGCCGGGCGAGTTCAAGGTGGTGTGGGACGGCGACACGCCGATCGCGGTGTACAACCTCGACGGCGCGCTGTACGCGGTGGAGGACATCTGCACCCACGACGGCGGCGACCTGGCCGGCGGCGAGGTGTTCGGCTTCGAGGTGGAGTGCCCGCGCCACGGCGCGCGCTTCGACCTGCGCACCGGTGCGGTGACCAAGCCGCCGGCCTACGAACCGATCGCCAGCTTCCCCGTGCGCGAGGAAGACGGCGCGATCTGGACCCGCGACGACCGCTGACACGCTGCGCGCCGCCGGGGTTTTGCCGACAGCAAAGGGCAGCGGTGGCCATGAGGAACCGTGGGTGGCGGTACTCGCCTGCTGATGCCGTGGTTGGCGCCGGCCTTGCCGGCAGCGCGCATGGCCTCACAAGTGGTAGACGAACGCCAGTGACTCCGTCAGCTGCGTGCGCGAGCCGTAGCGGGTGACCAGCGGGCTGTCGGCGGCGCCGCCGAGCAGGCGCCCGTAGACCAGCGCCAGCGCCACGCCGGTATGCCGGCCGATGGGCATGAACAGGTCGCACTCCAGCGAGGCCAGCTGGCTGCCGGCACCGGGTTGCCACACCGGTACCGACAAGGCGCGTGCGGCTTGCGGGTCGATACCGAAGAAGCGGTTCATCGCTGGCGCGTTCATCGCCTGCCAGCGCAGCTCGAAGGATGGCTCGATCGGGCCGATCGACGGCGGATCCCATTCGGCGTACAGCTTCAGGTAGGCGCCGGGGCCGTTGATGTCGTGGCTGAGGCTGCCGCCGACGTCGACCTGCCGGCTGATCTGCCATTCGAGGTAGCCGCCCAGGTTGATCCGAGGCGACAGCGACGCAATCTTCCCGCCCAGGCTGCCGAGGTCGTCACGCGAGCGACCCCATTGGTAATCGCCATGGATGCCGCCGCGCCATGTATCGCCGTGGATCAGCTCGACCTGCAGCCCGTCCAGCGTGGAGAAGCTGCCGTGGCCGGGCAGTTCGATGTCGAGGTACGGCACCGGCTCGCTGTGCTGGTTCCTGGCGCCGGGCCAACTGGGCATGCGTTGCACGCCGGCACCGAGGGCGAACATCTCCGGGTTGGCCGCCGCACTGCAGCGCGGCGACCACGACAGACACGCAGCAGCCAGCAGTAGGCCGAGTTGCAACGGAATGGCGCGACGGTTCGACATGAGGCGGCAGCATACGGGCTGCCGGCGCACTGTGGCGGAGGATGCGGGGTGCGCGCTCAGCGTCCGTTCCGGAAGGGGAAAGGGCACCGAAAGACAGCTTTCCTAGGCTGCACAGCATCTTCATGCAATGCGTGCCGACGATGCCCGTTTCCAGCTGGACCATTTTGTGCGATTTCGACGGCACCATTTCCGTCGAGGACGTGATCGACTCGCTGCTCGACCGCTTCGGCCGCCCCGGCTGGGAAGTGCTGGAGCAGGACTGGCGCGCCGGCCGCATCGGTTCGCGCGAATGCATGGCCGGCCAGGTCGACCTGCTGCAGATGAGCCGCGCCGAGCTGGACGAGCATCTGCGCGAGATGTGGATCGATCACGCCTTTCCCGGCTTCGTGGCGAAGGCGCGCGAACTCGGCGTGCCGGTCCGCGTGGTCAGCGACGGCCTCGATTACGCCATCCACCGCATCCTTGCCCGCTACGGTCTGGATGACCTGCCGCTGGCGGCGAACCACCTGGCGCCGGCCACCCCGCCGAAACAGTGGCAGTTGACCTCGCCGTTCCAGGCCGACGGCTGCCGCAGCGGCACCTGCAAGTGCGCTTGCGTGGCGAAGGCCCGCAGCAGCGGCGCGAAGACCCTGCTGATCGGCGACGGCGCCTCCGATTTCTGCGCCGCCGACCGCGTCGACTTCGTGTTCGCCAAGCATCGCCTGATCGAGCACTGCCGCGCCGCCGGCATTCCCTACATGCCGATCACCGGCTTCGAGGATGCGCTTGAGCTGTTGCCGCAACTGCTCGACGGCAGCCTGTTCGATCGTCCTGCCGTGCCGGCGTCGGCCGTGCTGGCCTGATCGCTGCCGGCCCGCGCGCCTTTTCCATTCCGCTTACCGACTCCGGATTTCCGATGAATGTTTTCGACAAGAACGCTTCCGTGGTGATTGACGACGCCAAGCTGCTTGCCGACGAGGCCAAGTACAGCTCGTTCGGCGACACCGTGCACTACGTAAACCCGCCGAAGATCTTCCGCCACGGCGAAGGCAGCTACATGTTCGACACCGCCGGCACGCCGTTCCTCGACCTGCAGATGTGGTACTCGGCGGTCAACTTCGGCTACGGCAACCAGCGCCTGAACGACACGCTCAAGCGCCAGATCGACCTGCTGCCGCAGGTCGCCAGCCAGTACCTGCACCAGACCCGCATCGAGTTGGCCAAGACGGTGGCGCTGGATGCGAAGAAGAAGTTCGGCCTGGACGGCCGCGTGCACTTCAACGTGGGCGGCGCGCAGGCGATCGAGGATTCGCTGAAGCTGGTGCGCAACTACAAGAACGGCAAGAGCCTGATGTTCGCCTTCGAGGGCGGCTACCACGGCCGTACCCTGGGCGCCTCGTCGATCACCTCCAGCTACCGTTACCGCCGCCGCTTCGGCCACTTCGGCGAGCGCGCGATGTTCCTGCCGTTCCCGTACCCGTTCCGCCGCCCGAAGGGCATGACCCCCGAGGAGTATTCGGACAGCTGCGTGAACCAGTTCGCCCGCCTGTTCGAAACCGAATACAACGGCGTGTGGGATCCGAAAACGAACCAGTGCGAGTACGCCGCGTTCTACGTCGAGCCGATCCAGGGCACCGGCGGCTATGTCGTCCCGCCAATGGGCTTCTTCAAGGGCCTGAAGAAGGTGCTCGACCAGTACGGCATCCTGCTGGTGGTCGACGAGATCCAGATGGGTTTCTGGCGCACCGGCAAGCTGTGGTCGATCGAGCACTTCGGCGTCACGCCGGACGTGGTGGTGTTCGGCAAGGCGCTCACCAACGGCCTCAACCCGCTGTCCGGCCTGTGGGCGCGCGAGGAGATGATCAACCCCACCATCTTCCCGCCGGGCTCCACCCACTCCACCTTCAACTCCAACCCGCTCGGCACCGCGCTGGGTCTGGAAGTGATCAAGATGGGCTACGAACTGGACTACGAGAAGAGCGTGCCGGTGAAGGGCGCGCACTTCCTCGAAGGCCTGCGCGAGCTGCAGAAGAAGCACAAGGAAATCGGCGACGTCGACGGCCTCGGCCTCGCCCTGCGCGCCGAGATCTGCACCGACGACGGCTTCACCCCGAACAAGGCGCTACTCGACAAGATGGTTGATATCGGCCTGGCCGGCGATCTTACGCACAACGGCAAGAAGATCGGCCTGGTGCTCGACGTGGGCGGCTGGTACAAGAACGTGATCACCTTCGCGCCCTCGCTGGACATCACGCACGAGGAGATCGATCTGGCGATCAGCCTGCTGGATCAGCTGCTGACGAAGGCTAAGAAGGGCTGAGGTTCTGCGGCCATTCCGGCACCCCGAGAAACCGCCGTCGCCCCAGCGAAAGCTGGGGCCCAGCGCCTGAAAGTCGCTGGCCTGGCGATGGCAACCGTCCGTACGGGAGCTATCGGGCTGTCACGAACACTCAGAGCTTGTGAAGAAAACCACATCCTGTGGTTTTCTTCGATCGCGAGTCCGATACACGCCCGGACCCGCTCACATGAAACAGTCACTGGCGTGGCTGTTTCATGTCCGGCCATCGGGCAACTGCTCCTGCGTTGCCTCAACTCCGGCATCCACGCCGTCGCCTGCCCGGCAAGTCCGTGAGGCGGGGCCGGGCTTTTCGAGCGGGCTTCTGCCCGCGCGAAAAGGCGTTGCCATTCCTGGCAACGCCCGCTGCTCGGCCTGCTCGTCCCCGCCTCACCCGCCGCCCAGGGGCCCGGAAGAGCAGGCGCGCATCCTGCGCGTCAGAAGCCGAAGCACCGCGAACTCATGGCTATTTGTCTCGAACACTTTTCGCCTTTTCTCCCAATGACTTGAACGGTCAGTACGCCCCGCGCTAGAGTGTGTATGGATTTTGAGGATATACACATGCGTACCAATATCGTGATCGACGATGCGCTGATGCGCGATGCCATGAAGGCTGCGGGGCTCAAAACCAAGCGTGAGGCGGTGGAGCTCGGCTTGCGTACCCTGGTGCGACTCAAGCGGCAGCAGCAGATCAAGTCGTTGCGCGGCAAGGTTCAGTGGCAGGGCAACCTCGAAAAGCTGAGGACGGATGCGTGATCCTGGTCGATTCCAGCGTGTGGATCGACTACCTGCGTGGCGTGGAAACTCGGCACACGGATTGCCTGCATGGCCTGCTGGGAGCCGAGCCGCTGGCCATCGGCGACCTGATTCTCACCGAGGTGCTGCAGGGGACCACCAGCGACAAGGAGTTCCGCGACGTTCTGCGTCTGCTCGGCAGCCTCGACCTCGTGCAGCTCGGGGGCCAGGCCGCGGCAGTGCAGGCCGCCCGGAATTTCCGCACCTTGCGCGAAAAAGGCGTCACCGTCCGCAAGACGATCGACTGCCTCATCGCCACCCGCTGCATCACGGACGGACTGACGCTGTTGCACAGCGACCGGGACTTCGAGCCGTTCGTCGTGCACCTGGGGTTGCAGTCGGTTTTTTAGCGACGCTGGCGTACTGATACGACTGCGTGCAGCGGGCAGGTGAGGTGGCCGCGGTTTCAAGCGAACTGAACCTGACCCCGATTCCGCTCGCCAGACGCATCCGCAACGGTGGAGCGGGCCGACACGCAACTAGCATCTGGATGATGCCGTCTACCTCAACCCCGAGCGACCCGACCCGATCGCGCCCAAAGCCGCATGACCGGTGAGGCGACAACTGCCTTGACACATACCGCTTGCGGCAACACAAAGGCTAAGGCACTGCCATTCCTGCCTTCGCAGGAATGACGGGTGAGAGGCGGGCTTGTTTGCGCCGCCGCCGCTCAGGGCGCCCGCTTCAACGCCAACACCGCGTTCAGTCCGCCGAACGCGAACGAGTTGCTGAGCACCACTCGCACCGGCATCTCGCGCGCCACGTTCGGCACGTAGTCGAGGTCGCAGGCCGGGTCGACCTTGTCCAGGTTCGCGGTGGGCGGCACCACGTTCTCGCGCAGCGCGCCGATCGCGGCGACCAGTTCCAGTGCGCCGGAGGCGCCCAGCGCGTGGCCGTGCATGGACTTGGTGGAGGACACTGCGAGGCGGTCGGCTTGCGCGCCGAAGGCGAGGCGGATGGCGCGCGTTTCGGTGACGTCGTTGGCCTGGGTGCCGGTGCCGTGGGCGTTGATGTAGTCCACGTCGCCTGGGTTCAGTTCGGCTTCCTGCAGTGCCTGTTGCATCGCGGCCGCGGCGCCTTCGGCGCTGGGCATCACGATGTCGCTGGCGTCGGCGCTCATGCCGGTGCCGGCGAGTTCGGCGAGGATGGTGGCGCCGCGCGCCTGCGCATGCTCCAGCGATTCCAGCACGAAGATGCCGGCGCCTTCGCCCAGCACCAGGCCGCGCCGGTTCGCGCTGAACGGGCGGCAGGTGTCGTCGGCGAGCACGCGCATCGCCTCCCATGCGCGCAGCGCGCCGTACGTGAGGCAGGCTTCGGTGCCGCCGGTGACGGCGGCGTCGGCCATGCCGTAACGGATCATCTGCGCGGCCTGGATGATCGCGTGGTTGGCCGAGGCGCAGGCGCTGGCCACCGCATAGGTGGGGCCATGCAGGCCGTACGCGATACTGATCTGGCTGGCTGAGGCGTTGGTCATCAGCCGCACGATGGTGAGCGGGTGCGCGCGCGGAGTGTTCTCGGCGTACAGGCGCCGGCTCTGCTCGTCCTGGGTGGTCTCGCCGCCGACGCCGGTGCCCACGATCACCGCGGTGCGCTGGCCCAGGCCGTCGCCGGCGAAGTCCACGCCGGACTGCACCACCGCCTCGCGCGCCGCGTGCAGTGCGAACTCCGAGGTGCGATCGAGCAGGGGCAGGGTGCGCTCGTCGATGTGCGCGGCGGGGTCGAAACTCTCCGGTACCTGGGCGGCGACCTTCACGCGCAGGCGCCCAGCGTCGACGTGACGCAGCGGGCCGATCGCGCTGCGGCCCTCGCGCAGGCCCTGCCACAGCGCCGCGGCGCCTACGCCAAGCGGGCTGATGGCGCCCATGCCAGTGATCACCACCCGGCGCGTCGACACGGTGGGCATCACTTGCTTCCTTCGCCCGCGGCGGCCTTGTCGGCCAGTGCCTTCTGCACCGCGTCGACCAGGCTCTGCGCGGTGTCGGTGTCGAAGTTGGCGCCCTGCTGGTCGGGGAAGTTGATGTTGAAGTGCTCCTCGATGTCGAAGATCATCTCGATCGCCTCCAGTGAAGCGATGCCCAGATCCTTCAGGGTGGATTCGGGCCGGATCGTCGCCACGTCGATCTTGGCCTGCTTGGCGATGATCTCGAACAACTGCTGCTGGATCGTTGCGGTCATGACGATGTCCTTCGGTGGCAGACAGTGATGGAAGGCCCGCGCAAGGTGTCTCGTGCAGGCTGACGCACAGTCTAGGCAAACTCGCTTACTCATGCCTTTCATTTCGCAACTGGAACCGGATGCGTTGCTCGCGGCGTTCATGCTGGAGCCGCCGCACGGCTTCGCGGTGGACCATTCGCCGCAGGGCATGCCGGCGTTCGTGGCGCCGTTCGACCTGCTGACCACTGCCGACCCACCGCTGCGCCGCCGCATGGCCGCGCTGCCGCTGTACCGCCGCTGGAGCCGGCTGCTGCGCTGGCGCACCCGCTTCGCCGGCACCACGGTGAGCGAGTACGCGCCGCTGCCCGCCGGCGTGTCGCCCACGCTGCTGGCGCAGGGGCTGAAGGCTGCGTTCGGACGTGAGTGCCGGCTGCTGATCGTGAAGGACATCGCGCAGGAGTCGCCGCTGCTGGACGCCGCCGCGAACGCCCACGCGCGCGCCTTCGCCGCCGCCTGCGAAGCACAGGGCTTCGTGCTGCTGGAAGGCCAGGCGCTGGCTTTCGTGCCGATCGACTTCGGCTCGGATGACGAGTACCTGGCCCGGCTGTCGCCCGGCCGGCGCAAGAACATCAGGCGCAAGCTGCGCTCGCGCGCCGACCTCGAGATCGAGACGCTGCGCACCGGCGACGCCTGCTTCCGCAACGAGGCCACGCTGGCGGCGTTCCATGCCCTGTTCGACAACGTGTACGCGCAAAGCGAGATCCACTTCGACCGTCTCAGCGCGGCATTCTTCCGCCTGCTGCTGCAGGACGCGGCCAGCGGCGGGGTGGTGTTCGTGTACCGCCACGCCGGCAAGATGATCGGCTGGAACCTCTGCTACGAACACGACGGCAAGCTGGTCGACAAGTACATCGGCTTCGCCTACCCCGAAGCGCGCGAGCACAACCTGTACTTCGTGAGCTGGATGCACAACCTCGGCTACGCGCGCGAACGCGGCCTGAGCCACTACGTGGCCGGCTGGACCGACCCGGAAGTGAAGTCCTTCCTCGGCGCGAGCTTCACCTTTACCCGCCACGCGGTGTACGCGCGCAACCCGCTGCTGCGCGCGCTGCTGCGCCGGCTGGGCAGCCATTTCGAGAGCGACCGCCACTGGCAGGCGGCGGCGGAGGCGGTCGATGGATAGGCTGGCGGGGCGCCCGGTGGTGCTGGATATCGACAACTCGGTGGGGCCGTTGCCGGGCCGCCTGGTGCTGCCGCTGGAGCATTGGCAGGAGTCGATCCGCTTCGGCTGTTCGCTGCAGACGATACAACGCTTCCGCACCATGCTGCGGCAGCTGCTGCCCGAACGCCACGGCACCGTGTTCACCGGCAGCGGTGACTTCCATCATCTGAGCTGGCCGCTGATCGAACGCGTGCGCAGCAAGGTGCCGTTCCAGGTGGTGGTGCTGGACAACCACCCGGACAACATGCGCTTCCCGTTCGGCGTGCACTGCGGCTCGTGGGTGCGCAAGGTGGCGCTGCTGCCGCAGGTAAGCCACGTGCACGTGCTCGGCATCACCTCCGCCGACATCGGCGCCGGCCACGCGTGGGAGAACTATCTGGCGCCGCTGCGCCGCGGCAAGCTGAGCTACTGGAGCATCGGCGTGGACACGCGCTGGTCGCGCCGGCTTGGCCTGGCGCACGCATTCCGCGGTTTCGACAGCACCGAGGCGCTGGTCGACGCGTTCGTCGAGTTCCAGCGCACGCAGAACGCGCTGAGCTACCTGTCGATCGACAAGGACGTGTTCGCCGCCGACGTGGCGCGCACGAACTGGGACCAGGGCCGCCTGCAACTCGATCACGCTCGGGCGCTGATCGGCAGCCTGCGCCACGGCCTGCTCGGCAGCGACATCAACGGCGAGATCTCGTACTACCGCTATCGCAGTTGGTGGAAGCGCAAGCTGTCGGCGCTGGACGAGCAGCCGGTGATCGACACCGTGCAACTGGCCGACTGGCAGGCGCAGCAGCACACGCTGAACCTCGAACTGCTGCAGGCGATCGCGACGCTAGGGCCAGCACAGTTCAACAGTATGAAAAGTAGTACGTGACTCGAATGGCACTTACTTAAGCCCTTTTTGGATGGCCATTCAACCGGATAGCTTCGCGGAGTACGGCACGAGGTTGGGGCATCAAGGGAAAGAGTTCCTGATTCCCCACCTGTCGCCGCCCATGATACGTCGTGGGTAGATGCTGCAACCTCCTGATGTGAAGGAGGAAGTCCCATGGCAGCCAAGAATCAAGTGCAGTTCCAACCCGGCCTGAGTCTGACGGCCTTTCTTGACCGTTACGGTAGCGAGCAGCAGTGCCGCGAGGCGCTGATGAAGGTACGCTGGCCGAAGGGATGGCGCTGCCTGGACTGCGGTCATACGAGTCATGGCCATCTCAAGCGTCGCGACGTGTACCCGTGCAATCGCTGCAAGCGGCAGGTGTCGCTGACCAGCGGCGCGCTGTTCGCCGAAACCAGGTTGCCGCTGCGGACGTGGTTTCTGGCGATTTACCTGCTGACCCAGCACAAGGATGGCATCTCGGCGCTGGCGCTGCGGCGGCAATTGGGCGTGTCGTACCACACGGCGTGGCTGCTCAAGCCCAAGTTGATGCAGGCGATGGTCGAGCGCGACAGCGAGCAGGTCCTGGGCGGCATCGAGATGATGGACGATGCGTACTGGGGCGGCGAACGCCACGGCGGCGGCGTGGGCCGCGGCAGCCCTGGCAAGACGCCGTTTGTGGCGGCGGTGCAGTGCACCGCCGAGGGGCCCCCCATCGCCATGCGGATGGATGAGGTGGCCGGGTTTCGCAAAAAGGCGTTGGCGGCATGGGCCCAACGCCACCTGGCGCCGGGCACGGCGGTTGTCCCCGATGGGCTGAAGTGTTTTCCGGGCGTGACCGATGCCGATTGCACGCATACCGCCATGCCCACCGGCGGCGGCGTCCCCATTCGGGGGCATTCCATCTTCACGAGGGTCAACCCCGTGCTGGGTAAGGTCAAGAACGCGCTGCATGGCACCTACCATGCGCTGCGTCCGAAGTACCTGCAGCGCTATTTGTCCGAGTTCTGCTACCGCTTCAATCGCCGCTTCGACCTGGCCGCCCTGGTACCGCGCCTCATCGTCGCCGCGGCGCGGACGCCGCCGCTGAGCTATCGGCTCGCAACGTTGGATGCGTAAGGTGGGGAATCAGGTCTGCCTATGTGAAGAACAATCCACTCGCCGCCGTCGACCCGACGGGGTTAGTGGGCTACATATGGCAGTCGGGAAACAACATCTCTATTGTTCTCCCAATTACGTTTACGGGCGGGACGTTTGGCCAACAACAAGCCATGGCTGCTGCCATCACAAGTACATGGACCGGTCAGTTCGGTCAGTACAACGTGGTCACCACTGTCATCAACGGCTCATCGTTGAACATCCCTGTAAACGCCATCACCATCGCGCCGGGTTCTGGGGATGCTCAAGGTCTGTCCCGCGTTTTTGGCGATGCTAAGAGTGGCCGGCGGTTTGCCCAGCCCAGTCGTTCGCGGTGCCTTGATTACGCTCATGAGGCGGGCCATTTGATGGGCCTTGGTGAACACCCGGACTCGCGAACCATCATGGATAATATCTACACAACGCCGACAGTTACCCCTGATGAAATCCAAGCCATTTTGAACTCCCCCTTCAACGTTGTGAGGCATGTGCAGTAATGAAGACCATCTTCAGAATCGCCTTCCTTCTGACCTACCTTATTGCCTGCTCATCTGCTATAGCTGAAGAGGGAAAACCTCTCGGACAGTCCGCATTCCAAATTTGCGTCAAACCGGTTCCAGGCGTGACCTACGATGTGAGTACTGGTCTTGATGCGGACTCGGGTAGCGCAAAAAGCAAACACGGGATCGTGAGAATTCTTATCGGCGGTCCTTCCGCATTTTTCGACAATCCATCAGTCTTTATCGCGCCTCCTTCAAGGCCTGAGGTTGGTCCCGGCAAGAAAATTGTCGTACCAAAAATGCTCGCCAATAGCTTAAGTCTTATTGGGAAATCTGCAGACTCCGACAGACCAAACACGGTGATTCTATACGGCTACTCGCGTGGAAATACCGTATCAACCGGCCCCAAAGACCTAGTGTTGGTTCTTTTGAAAGCAGAGAACAGCAAGGTTAATCTTGAGCTGCAGAGCAAGGTGGGTAGGGCACTATATCGTTGCCATTAACTATGCCTATGTCGGGAATAACCCGTTGAGCTACGTCGACCCGCTTGGGCTGGCTGTCGGGGACGAGTACAAAACCATAGATGCTGCAGGGACTTTAAAGTATTTGTTTTACGACATATTGATGCAACCAATTCAATGGCGGATTTGCAGAAAATCATGGAGCTAAGCAGGGAGCAATGTCCTCGTAAATGGCTTGAGAGTTGTCGGCAAATTTTTAGCAGTGCTAGCGCGGCACGGTTGGAGTTGGAACACACATTAAATCAGCGCAGCAAGCAGCGCTGATGTAGTGCGAAGGCCGTACGCGGAGGTGTCGCGCTCACATGAAGATGCTCTGCTATCCAGTCCGTTATGAGATGGAATCACATGGAACTTGGCGGTTTTCCAGCACGCCGCGGATCATCCCCGACACCGCCCCGTCATTCACGGGCCGTTGCCGGTGGCTGCGCGCGGCGAAGTCGCGCGCATAGGGCACGTCCGCGGAGGGCACCGTGCCGGTGAGGTAGGGTAGTCAGACAGGGTCTGGGTAAGCGGAGGTGCCGACGCCGCACCTGTCAGGTCACCGGCGCGCCAGATGCGCAGGCTGCCGTCGCGATAGGGCTGGCGGTACAGCGGTGTGGCCGGATAGTGGTAGTCCGGCTCGTTGGTGATCACCCAGCCTTGCGGATGGGCGTGCGCCCATGCGGCTACCGCGGCCGGGTTGGCGGTGGCCGGGATCGGCGCGGTCAGCCGGCCGGCGAAGGTGAGCAGGCCGTACTGCGGGCCGGCGAACAGCAGCGGCACGCCGGCCTGTTGCGCGGCGGCCACGCGGCGGGCTGCCGCCATGACGTCGTAGCGGGGGGCGGCGCCCAGCACGAAGGCGAGCTTGCACAGCAGCAGCGCCGCCAGCATGCCGAGCGCGGCGCGGTCCACCGGCAGCGACGTCGTCCGCCGCTCCATGATGAACGACAGCCCCACAACGACGATCAGCACGCCGCAGGCGATCGCCTCGATGCGACCGGCGTGATTCACCGCCAGCCGACCCAGGCCGACCGCCACGGCGATGCCGATCAGCGCCAGCACCAGCCCGACGCGCCAGCCCACCACGCGCCAGCGGCCTGCGCCGAGGCGAACCCCGCCGGCCAGGGCCAGTGCCGGCAGCAACGGCAGCAGGTAGTGCGGCTGCTTGCCGCTGATCAGGCTGAACAGGACGAAGGCGGGAACGAAGGCAGCCGCCATGAAGCGGTCCACCACCCCGCCGGCAGGCACCGGCGCGGACCCGCCGCGCCTGACCGAGGCCACCCATGGCAGCATCATCGCCGGCAGGATCGGCAGGTACCACCACCATGGCCGGGCGTGCGCGAAGCTCTGCACCACGCGCCCCACCGTCTGGTGCAGGAAGATCGCATCCGCGTACTGCGTGCCGCCCGCCCGGGCCGCAGGCAGCGCCCAGGCCAGCGCCAGCAGCACGGCGCCGAGCAACGCGGCGAGCAGCCGCAGCCAGGTCGCCAGCGGCCGCGCCTGCGGCAGCCACCACGGTGCCAGCAGCGCCGGCACGCCGCCCACCAGCAGCGCGACCGGCCCCTTGACCAGGACCCCCGCACCCAGCGCCACCGCCATCGCCGCCACCGCGAGCGGCCAGCGCCGGCCGGCCAGCGCTGGCGTGGCCCGCCACGCCACCAGCGTGCATAACGTAAGCAGCATGTCGAACATCACCGTACCGGCATACACCGCGACGGCGGCGCAGCCCAGCCACAGCCACAGCGAGGCCCGCACGGCGGTGGCCCCGGCACCTAGCCGCCGGCCGAGCGAGGCGAGCAGCGGGAGGGTGGCCAGCAGCAGAAGCAGCTCCAGCAGGCGTGCCGCCCAGGCGTGCACGCCGGTCACCGACCAGGTCAGGTTGATCAGCCAGAACAGCAGCGGCGCCTTGTCCGAATACGGCGCGCCGTCCAGCCACGGCACCAGCCACTGGCCGCTCAGGTGCATGTTCCACGCCACCGCGAGGTAGCGCGTCTCGTCGATCGGCACCGGAAACAGGAAGAACACTGGCGGCAGCAGCAGGATCAGTGCCGCGATCCCTTGCAGGCGCGGGTTTCCGCGTAACCCGCCAATGAGATCCTTGCCTTGTATTGCCGTCATGCCACCCTCGGAAACTGTGTGGGAACCGCGCGGAACCGTCGCGGTCGCCAGCGTGTGGGCGACCGCGAACCGGAGCGTCATTGTTGCGGGTGGACGATTTCGTCGGTGTGAATTGTCCGCAGTGCGACAACATGCCGCGCGGCCGCTTCAACAGCGTTCGAGTATCCCGCAGATCGCCTCGAAGTCCGCATCGGTCATCCACGGGCTGTTGCCGATGCTGAGGCTGCGTGCGGCGAAGTCACGGGCGTGCGGCACGTCCTGCGCGGGCACCGTGCCGGCGAGATAGGGGTAGTCGGGCAAGGCGTGGATGAACAGGCGGCTGACGCCATGGCCGGCCTGCCACAGCTGCGCCAGCACGGCGTCGCGGCGCCGGTGGTCAGGCAGCAGCAGCAGGAAGAATGGCCAGGTGCCGTGGGCGCCGGCGGGGTCGTCGAGTACTTCGATGCCGTCGATCCGACGCAACCGTGGCAGGCGGCGTTGCGCCTGCATGGACAACTGATCGAGAAACGCCGGCAGCCGCGGCACGGCATGCGCGCCCACCGTCTGCCGCCAGCGGCCGACGCGGTGCAGCGGGATGGCCAGGGGGAAGTCGTCGCCCACGGCGGCAATCTCGTCGCCGCGGCGCAGTGCGCGGCGCAGCGGGTTGCCGTAGGCCAGGCGCAGGCCCCACGGTCGGTACAGCGCGGCGTAGCCGAGCAGTTCGAGGCGCCGCCGCCACTCCCAGCCGGCGTGCGGCGGCACGCGCTTCGCCGCGTCGGCCAGCCGCTCGCGCAGCGCGGGGTCGCGTGCGGCGAGCAGGCCGCCCTCGTAGATCGACAGGCCCTTGCCGGCGGCGAGGCTGAAGAAGCCCGCGTCGCCGGCCAACCCCACGCTGGCCTCGCCGCGGCGCGCGCCCAGCGCCTGCGCGGCGTCCTCGATCACGTATGCGCCGACGCTGCGTGCGACGGCCAGCGCGTCATCGACGTCGGCGACGCGGCCGGCCAGGTGGGTCGGCACGATCGCCAGCGTGTGCTCGTCGCAGGCCGCGCGCAGCGCGGACGGATCCATGTCGTAGTGGCCGGGCCGGAGATCGCACAGCTGCAGCTCCAGCCCGGCCTGCTGCACGGCGATCGCCACCAGCGGGCAGGTATAAGCCGGCACCACCACGCGGCGGCGGCGCGGAGCGAGTTCGCGCAGCGTGGTGAGCGTCAGCAGCAGCGCCGCGGTGCCGGAACAGGTCAGTGACAGTGGCGGGGTGCCCAGCAGAGCGGCGACGTCGTCGGCCAGTGTCGGCGCGCCGGGGCGCAGGTCGGCCAGCCGCAGCGGCAGGCCGGCGGTGGGAGGCAGTTCGTGGCGGCGATGGGGTAGCATGCGCGCAGCGTAGCGCGGGGGTCTAGCCAAGCGCCGGGTCGGCGTCGGCTTCTGCGGCGTGTTCGCGGCTCTCGGCGAAGCCGAGGCAGACGATGCCGGCGATGATCGCCAGCGCGCCCAGCGCGCGGGCGAGGGTGAGCTGCTCGTCGAACAGCCAGATCGACAGCAGCATCACCGAGACCACTTCCAGATGCGAGGCGGCGAAGGCGGGGCCGATCGGTGCGTGCTTGAGCAGCGCCATCCAGGTGAAGAACGCGCCGACGTAACCGATCACCGCGCCGTAGACCCACGGCTGGCCGAACACGCGCAGCAGCCATGCCAGGCTGGCCTCCACCGGCAGCGCCTGGGTACCGGCGTACTTGAAGCTGATCTGCGCGAGCGTGTCGAAGCCCATCAGCAGCAGGAAACCGAGCAGGTAGAAGCGCTTCATGTGCCCAGCCCCACGATCGTCACGCCGAGCGTGACCAGCGCAATGCCGGCGACGCGCCACCTGGTGAGCTTCTCGCCGAACAGGAAACGCCCGGCGAGCATGATCGCGACGATGTTGATCGAGCCCAGCAGCACGCCCTCGGACAACGGGACCAGCGAGAGGAACGCGATCCACACCAGGAATTCGGCCACGTAGCTGCCGACGCCGAGCCACAGCCATGGCCGCGACGCCATGTGTTTCCAGCGCGCCAGGCCGTCGCCGGCCGCCGGGTCGCCCGCGGCGGCCTTGAACGCCAGCTGGCCGCCGGTATCGAGCACGATGTTGAGGAGCCACAGGCTCGCCACGAGGGTGGAGATGGATCCCTCCGCCGCCATCATCAGGCGGCGGCGCGCTGCGTGCCGTTCGATGCGGCGATGCCGTTGAAGAACGCGGCCGAGCGCTGGATCAGGGTGCGCCGCTGCTTGTCGATGGTGATCATGTGGTAGCTGTCCTCGAGCAGCAGCAGCTCGGTCGGCGCGCTGACCTGACGCATGACCAGCTCGGCGTTCTTGGTGCTGGCCACGTCGTCGTCGCTGGCGTGGGCGACCAGGCACGGCGCGGTTACCCGCGGTAGCCGGCGGCGCACGTCGGCCGCCAGGCCGTACATCTCGGCCAGCGAGTACCACGGGTTGCCGGGCAGGCCGGCGGCAGCACTGTCGCCGCCGAGCATCGCCGCGCTGACTTGCGCGCGCAGGCGCTCGTCGCGGATGCCGTAGGGCGGCTGCTCCATGAAGCTGCGGTCGCGGCCGATGCCGAGTTTCTTCAGCAGCGGCAGCAGGAACGACAGCCGCGCCAGTTTCGGGATGCTCCAGCCGTCGTAGCGGAAGGTGGCGCCGTACACGCCCACGCCGGCGACCCGCCCGGGCCGCTCGGCGGCCAGTTTCAGCGCCAGCAGCGCGCCCATCGAGAGACCGCCGACGAACAGCTGGTCGACCTTGTCGAGCATTGCATCGGCAGCCTGCTCGACGCTGGCGTACCAGTCGCGCCAGCCGGTGGCGAGCAGGTCCTCGACATTGCCGCAGTGGCCGGCCAGCTGCATGCCGTGCACGGTGAAGCCGGCGTTGTTCAGGCCCTTGCCGAGCAGCTTCATTTCCATCGGCGTGCCGGTGAGGCCGTGGATCAGCAGCACGCCGCTGCGGCCACCCTCGAGGAAAAAGTCGGTTTGCTGGATCACGCGATGGCCTTGCGGGAACGAACGGCGTCAATTTTCATGCGCGGAATGATCGCAGCGGGCGGTTTCCTCAGTCTTTCGGCGCGCCGTCGGCGCCGAAGCGCACCGTCACGCGCTGGCCGATGCGCAGGTTGCGCACCGGTTCGGCGTCGGGCTGGTCGAACGCCAGCACGCACTCCACCGTGCGCGCGTTGGCGCGTATCTGCGGGTCGTTCTCCATCGTGGCCGGGCTGTAGACCTTGCCAATGCGCAGCACGTGCGCGGTCCAGCGGACATGCTCGCCGCCTTCGGCCACCACTTCGGCCGGCATGCCCGGGTGGACCGCCGCGGCGAAGCTGTCGTTGAGCTCGGCGCGCACGATCCGCGGCTTCCGCGGCAACAGCACGAACAACGGCCCGGATGCAGGCGACACGCTGGTGCCACGCTGGCCCGACACCCGCACCACGTCGGCGTCGAACGGCGCAACCAGGCTGCGCTGCTTCAGCTCGTAGCGGGCCTCGTCCAGCTTCTGGCCAGCCATGCCCAAGGCGGCGCGGGCCGCCTGCTGCTCGGCGTCGATCTGCGCGGCCGCCTCGCGCGCATCGTCGGCGCTCTGGCCGTCGCCGGCGCCGGCGGCGGCGGCGGCGGCGAGGCGTTGGGCGCGCTGCTGCGCCGCGGCCTGCTTGATCCCGAGCAGCTTCAGCTGGGCCTGTGCCTGCTCCTGTTGCGCCTGCGCCGCCTCGACCGCCAGCCTGGCCGGCTCGGTATCCAGCGCCGCCAGCAACTGGCCTTGCTTGACGCGGTCGCCCTCGTGCACGGCAACCGTGGCCAACGTGCCTTCGCGCGGCATGGCCAGGTTCAGCAGGCCGCCTTCGATGTCGACCCTGCCGCGCGCGACGGCGACGTAGGTGGCCGCGGGCTTGGCGCCGGTGTCGGCCGGTGCCGGGGCCGAGGGCGAGCAGGCCGGCAGCAGCGCCGCGACGGCCAGCGCGAGGCCGCCGCGGCGGAGCAGGCGCGCCGCGTGCGTGCGCCATGATGGGTGGAAGGCGGGCAGCTTCATGCGGGGTTTTCCTTGCTGTCGATGACCGCGCCGTGGTTGCGCCGGTCACTGAGTATGCGGCCATCCTCCATCGCCAGCACACGGTCGGCGTGGGCGACCAGGCGCGGGTCATGGCTGACGCACAGCACGGTAGTGCCGTGGGTATGGGCGATGCGGTGCAGGATGTCGATGATGATCTGGCCGTTGGCGGCATCCAGCGCGCTGGTCGGTTCGTCGGCGAACAACAGCTCGGGCTGCTTGGCCAGCGCGCGGGCGATCGCCACGCGCTGTTTTTCGCCGCCGGACAGCTCCGACGGGCGCAGCCGCATGCGGTGCGCCAGGCCGACCTCCTCCAGCGACTGTTGCGTGCGCCGGCACGCCTCCTCGCGCGACAGACCCATGTGGTTCAACGGCAGCTCGACCTGCTCGAACGCGGAGAGCGCGGGGAACAGGTTGAAGCCCTGGAACACGAAGCCGGTGTGCTGCAGGCGGAAGCGTTCCAGCGCGCGCATGTCGAGCTGGCCCAGCTCACTGCCCAGCGCCAGCACGCGGCCGGCATCGACCTTCTGCAGGCCGCTGAGGATCGCCAGCAGGGTGCTCTTGCCGCAGCCGGACGGGCCGGAGATCAGGGTCAGTTCGCCGGCGTCGATGCTCAGCGAGAAGTTGTTCAGCACCTGCGTGCTCTGGTGGCCGGAGATGAACGCCTTGCTGACGTTCTCGGCCTGCAGCGCCGGCGTGCGTGCCGGCTCGATGGCGTGGACAGGCATCGCGGCTACCTCAGCAAGGTCGCGGGATCGGCGCGGCGCAGGCTGCGCATCGCGGCCAGGCCGGAGACCGCCGCCAGACCCATCACC
Organism: Rhodanobacter sp. FW106-PBR-R2A-1-15; assembly: GCF_058789735.1. Taxonomy (NCBI): domain Bacteria; kingdom Pseudomonadati; phylum Pseudomonadota; class Gammaproteobacteria; order Lysobacterales; family Rhodanobacteraceae; genus Rhodanobacter; species Rhodanobacter sp. FW106-PBR-R2A-1-15. The sequence continues at coordinate 29,999 of NZ_JBYTEM010000017.1, forward strand.
AGCAGGATGCAGGCCAGCGCAGCCGGTACGTTCAGCACCACCGGCACGTCCTGGCTGCGCGCCAGCAGCATCAGCAGGATGCCCAGCGCGCTGGCCCCGAGCAGGCCCAGCGCGCCGACCCAGAACGCCTGTTCCAGCACCACCTTGCGCAGCGCGCCCACGCCCACGCCGAGTGCGTTGAGGGTGGCGTACTCGCGCACCGAGCCGTTCACCGCGGCGATCAGGGTCTGGCTGGTGATCGCCGCGCCGACCAGGAACACGATGCCGGCCAGGAACAGCACGCCAGCGCCGGCGCCGGTGTCGAACAACCAGTAGCGCACCGAGATGTTGGCGAAATCGGCGGCGCTCCATGCGGTATACGGGCCGAAGGCGGTGTCGCCGCGCAGGCGCATCGCCACGGCGTCGGCCTGGGTCGGGTCGCGCAGTTTCGCCACCAGGTAGGTCGGCCCGAGGTCGGCCGGGTCGTTGTCCAGCCGGCGCGCGGTGTCCAACGAGCACAGCACGTTGACCCCGCCGAGCGCGCGCAGGCCGCGGCTGATGCCGACCACGCGTACCTGGTGACCGTTGATGGTGGCGGTCTGGCCGATGCCCACGCCGAGCTGGTCCATGGCGGAGCGGTCGATCACGATCGCATCCGGTTCGGCCAGCCGCCGGCGCAGCGCCGGGGCCAGCACCTTGGAGAACATCAGCGCGTCGGCGGCCGGATCGATGCCGGAGACGAACACCGAGACGCCGCCGGTTTCGCGCGGCCCGCGCCAGTCGCCGTCGACCCACAGGTACGGCTCGACCTGCTGCACTGCCGGGTCCATCAGCAGGCGCGACTCCACGTCGGCGTCGATCGTGCGGCCCAGGCTCACGCTCTGCGTGCCGGGGTAGCCGACCCATACGTCGGCCGACGAGCCGGTGATGTAGAGGCTGGTGCTGCCGAAGATGCCCAGCACCAGCGCGATCTGCAGCAGCTGCAGCAGGCCGGCGAAGCCGACCGCCAGCATCGCCGGCAGGAAGCGCCGCCATTCGTAGACCAGCGTCTTGCGCGCCAGGGCCACCATCAGCGGCAACCCCGAAAAGCTGCTCCGTTTGCCGTCATTCCCGCGAAAGCAGGAATCCGCAGGCTTCTGCCAGCAGTGGCCTGACGGCGCTGGACCCCGGCTTTCGTCGGGGGGACGAAGTGGTTCGAGGTTGCCATCAGTGCGGCGCTCCGTCGGCGGCGTCGGGCGCCGTCGCGGCCTGTGCCGTTTCCGGCGCGGGCCGCGGCGCGCCGCCCAGCGCTTTGAACAGCGCCACGTAGGCGAGGCTGTGCGCGGCGCGCGCGTCGGCCAGTTCGAGCGCGGCCTGCTCGGCGGCGATCCAGCTTTCGGTGCGATCGAGCGGGCTGTCCAGTTGCAGCTTGTTACGCACCTGCACGGCCTGGTCGGCGCGTTGCAGCGCCTGCCACGCCAGAGTTTCCTGCTGCTCGCGCCGACGCTGCTGCTCCAGGCCGCCCAGCGCGGTTTCCACCTCGGCCACGCCCTGCAGCACGGCTTGTCGGTAGGCCAGCACGCTGGCTTTCAGTTCATGGTCCCTGGCGTGCTTGGCGGCCAGCCGCATGCCCCAGTCGAACAGCGGGATGTCGATCACCGGACCCAGCGAGTTGATGGCGTTCGGGGTGGTGGAGAAGCGGCGGTTGTTGTTGATGTCGGTGGCCCAGACCATCGAGGCGCCGAGGCCGATGTTGGGAAACAGCTCGGCGTGGGCCAGCGCCAGGTCGCCGGCACTGCGCAGCACGTCCGCCTCGGCGCGGGCGATTTCCGGCCGCGTGCGCAGCAGCTCGGCCGGCGTGCCGTCGAGTCGCCAGGCGCCCAGCTCCGGCGGCGTACCCGCCTGCAGCCACGCCGGGTCGGGGTGGTTCTGTCCGAGCAGGACGGCCAGCCGCTGCGCGCTGGCGTCGGCGGCCTGGCGCGGCGCTGCCAGCGCGGCTTCGGCCCGTGCCCAGGCGGCCTGCGCCTGGTCCACGGCGCCGGGGGCCGCCAGCAGCAGGCGCTGGCGTGTCTGCTGCAGTTCCCACGCCTGCCTGCGCTGCTGGCTGATCTGCTGCAGCAGCTGTTCCTGCTGCTGCGCGGTGCGCAGGCCGATCCACTCGCGCACCACTTCGGCGACCAGGCTGACCCGCGCGGCTTGCAGGTCGGCCACACCGGCATCCAGCGCGCCCTGCGATTCGCGCCGGGTGCCCTCGGCGCGGCCGAACAGGCCAAGTTCCCAACTGGCATCGAAGCCGGCCACGAGGTACGAGGCGCTGGCATCCGGATCGATCGAGTCGTGGGTGCGCGCGTGCAGTTCCGGCAGATAGCGGGCGTGGGCGCGTTCGTGCAGGCTGCGCACGGCGCGCAACCGCTCGACCGCCTGCGCCACGTCGAGGTTGTGGGCCAGCGCGCGGTCGACCAGCGCATCGAGGTCGGGGTCGGCGAAGGCGTGCCACCAGCCGTGCAGGTCGGTCGGCGGGGCCGGATCCGCCGTGACCGCATGCCGCCATTGCGCAGGTACCGGCGGCGCCAGTTTGGGCAGCGGGGCGGCGCAGCCGGCCAGCCCGCAGAGCATGGCGACAAGCAGGCAGGTGCGCCACCCGTGGTTCGCGGTTGCCTTGCTCAGTCGAAGTGGCACAGCGTGTATGTTCTCGGAAGCATGATCGGGCCGGATATCAGGGTCGGCGTGGAGGGACGGTCGTGGCCCGCCATTATGGCGGAAGAATCCTTCTTCATGCTGATGGTGGCGGCGTGGCCGGGCTGCAGGCACGCAGCGGGCTGGCGCCGGCCACCTTCATGCCGGCCGGTCGGAGCCGCTTGGCGCGGCGGGGAACCGGACCTCCACACACAGGCCGCGCGGCTCGCCGGGCCGATAAACCACCTCGGCATGATGCCGCTCGGCGATGCGCTGGACGATCGCCAGCCCCAGCCCGCTGCCTTCCTCGTTGTTGCCGGCGACGCGGAAGAAACGCTCGCTCAGCCGCGGCAGCAGCTCGGCCGGGACGCCGGGGCCGTTGTCCTCGACGCTGAGGCTGGCGCCACCATCGGCGCGTACCGCCAGCCTCACGGTGACGGCGCTGCCGCGGCCGGCATAACGCACGGCGTTGTCGATCAGGTTGTCCAGCAGGTCCAGCAGGCTGGCGGCGTCGCCCAGCACGAACAGCGGCTGGCCGCTGCCTTCGTAGCCCAGATCCACGCCAGCCCGGATTGCCTCGTGCACGCGGTCGGCGACCGCCTCGGGAATGAAGCGGGCGAGATCGAGCAGGGCGCACTCGCCGGTTTCCAGCGAGGGCGCCTGCACGCGCGTCAGCGCCAGCAGTTGTGCGGACGTGCGCGCGGCGCGGCGCACCAGCCGCTGGATGTGGAGCAGGGCGTCGGCCACCGTTTCCGGCTGCGGGTTGGCGATGGCGTGTTCGACGTGCAGGCTCAACCCGGTCAGCGGCGTGCGCAACTGGTGCGCGGCATCGGCGATGAAGCGGTCGTGCAGGGTCAGCATGCCGCGCAGACGGGCAAACAGCGCGTCGATGGTCCGTGTCAGTGGCCGGATCTCCAGCGGTACGTCGGGGCCGTCGATCGGCGTGAGTTCGTTGTTGCGCGCGGCGAGCCGGGCGGTCAGCGGGTCGAGCACGCGCAGGCCGCGGCCCACGCCGAACCAGACCAGCGAAAGCACGCAGGCGATCAGCAGGGCCTGCATCATGATCGCCAGCAGCAGGATTTCGCGTGCCTGCTGGTGGCGGTCGTGCAGCGTCTCGGCAACGGTGACGACCAGGCTGTCGCCGGGTTCACTGCGCATCGCGACGCGCACCGTCGCCGCGCGCAGGGTGTGTTTCTCCATCTGCAGGTCGTAGAGCGTCGGCGCGGCGCCGATGGCAGGCGCCTGCGGCGGTTCCGGCAGTCTTTCGTTGCCGGCCAGCAGGCCGTGCCGGGCGCTGCTCACGTTGAAATAGCCACGGCCTTCCGGGTCGTATTCGAGCAGGAAGCGTGCCTGCGGGGCCACGTCGCTGCCGAACTGCTCGTTGCCGACCATGGTGGCCAGGGTCACGGCATCATTGCTCAGGTCGCGATCGTGCACCCGGTTGGCGTAGCCCAGCGCCACGCCATAGGTCAGCAGCGCATCCAGCAGCAGCAGCACGCCGACCGGCACCAGCAGGGCCAGCAGGAGGCGTCGGCGCAGGCTGGGCCGCAGCGGGCGCGTGCGTGGCGGGTTCATGCCTGGCCGTTCTCGCTGTCGTCGGTTTCTTCCAGCAGATAGCCGAGGCCGCGGATGGTGCGTACGCCGGTGCCGCTGCCTTGCAGCTTGCGGCGCAGCCGGTGGATGGCGATGTCCAGTCCGTTGTCGGTCAGCTCCTGGTCCCAGTCGCACAGCGCCGCCACCAGCTGGGCGCGACTGGTGACGCGATCGACCCGCGTGGCCAGCGCCTCGAGCAGGCCGAACTCGCGCGCGGTCAGTTCCAGCGGCGTCTGGCCGATCCAGGCGCGATGCCCCGGCAGATCCAGCCGCAACCGGCCCAGTTGCAGCTCCGGCTTGCCCTGGCTGTTGGCCCGGCGCAGCAGTGCCCGCACGCGGGCCTCGAACTCGGCCAGGGCGAAGGGCTTCACCAGGTAGTCGTCGGCGCCTAGATCGAGCACGCGGATGCGTTCGGCCAGGCCTTCGCGGGCGGTCACCACCAGCACCGGCATGCCGGTGCCGCGCTGGCGCAGGCGGCGCAATACCTCGGTGCCGTCCAGGGCGGGCAGGCCCAGGTCCAGCACCAGCAGGTCGTAGTCGTGATCGCGCAGCGCGGCGTCGGCGAGATTGCCGCGGGAGGCGTGGTCCACCGCATGGCCGCCGTGGCGCAACGAGGCACAGAGGCCGTCGGCGATGGCGGGGTCGTCCTCGGCCAGAAGAATGCGCATGCGCTGGGTGCTCCTGTAATGCACGGAGCTGGCTGAATGCCAGGCCCGGTGGGTCGATTTGTTGAGATTGATTCTTGTCTGCGGTCTAATGGTCGCCGGCGCAGGCCGTGACTGCGGAGTTTGCGCCCATCGAGACCACCATGTACCGGCGGCGGTTCCCCGGCTGGCGCGTCTATGCGAATCATGGACAAGCATGGGTCAGCCGTCATCATCCACCAGATTGCCGGAGCCGCCACGATGAGCAGGCACGGCGCGACGACGACATGGCGCGCGGTTGTCGGCAACGCGATCCTGCCGACCGGGCTGGCGCTGCTCTCGGCGGCGCTGCTCCTGCGGCACGCCGATGCGCGCAGTCCGCAGGCGCTGGGCTGGCTCGGCTCGGCGCTGCTGCTGGCGGCGTGGCTGGGGCTGTTCGGCTGGTGGCGCCTGCGGCGCGTGCCGGCGCCGCGCAAGCCGCGGGTGGTGGCCGATACCGCCACCACCCGCGATCCGGCCACGGCGGTGGCCGGGGCAACAGCCGGCGCGGCGCAGGCCGGGGTCGGCGTGCAGGTGGTCTACGCCAGCCAGACCGGCTTCGCCGAGCAACTCGCGCGGCAGACCTTGCAGAGTCTGCAGGCTGCTGGCGTGCCGGCGCGTTTGCATGGCCTCGACGGCGTAACGCCCGATGAGTTGCGTCGTGCCGGTCGCGTGCTGTTTGTGGCCAGTACCACCGGCGATGGCGAACCGCCGGACATGGCGCAGGCGTTCAGCCGCCTGGCCATGCGGCAGCCGGCGCCGCTGGACGGGCTGCGCTACGGCCTGCTCGCGCTGGGCGACAGCGACTACGAGGACTTTTGCGGCTTCGGCCGGCAGCTGCAGCGCTGGCTCGAGGCCAGCGGTGCGCGGGCGCTGTTCGATCCGGTGGAGGTGGACAGCGAAGATGAGGCCAGCCTGCGCCACTGGCAACACCACCTGGCGATGCTCACCGGCGTCAGCGACCTGCCGGACTGGCAGGCGCCGAAGTACCAGCGCTGGCGGCTGGCCGAACGGCGCCTGCTCAATCCCGGCAGCGTGGGCGAAGCCTGCTTCCATCTCGAGCTGCAGCCGCTTGAGGGCCTTGCAGACTGGCAGGCCGGCGACCTGGTCGAGATCGGCCCCTGTCATGCGCCGGAAAAGGTGGCGGCCTGGCTGGCGGCCAGCGGGCTGGATGGCCGTGTGTCGGTGGCGTTCGGCAGGGAGCGCCTGCCGCTGGCCGGATGGCTGGCGCGTTGCCGCCTGCCTGAAGCCGGCGAGATCGACGGGTTGGACGAACAGACCGTGGCGGCGAGGCTGCAGCGGCTGCCGCACCGCGAATACTCGATCGCCTCGCTGCCGGGCGACGGCGCGATCCACCTGCTGGTGCGCCAGATGCGCGGCCGCGGCGGCTACCTCGGCCTCGGCTCCGGCTGGCTGACCGCGCATGCGTCGATTGGGGCGCCGGTGGCCCTGCGCGTGCGCGGCAACCCCAATTTCCATCTGCCGCGGGATGCGCGGCCGCTGATCCTGATCGGCAACGGCACTGGGCTGGCGGCGTTGCGCGCGCTGCTGAAGGCACGCATCGCCGCCGGCCATCGGCGCAACTGGCTGCTGTTCGGCGAGCGGCATGCGGCGCACGATGGCTTCTATCGCGAGGAGATCGAGCGCTGGCTGGCGGGCGGCTGGATCGAACGCACCGATTTTGCCTGGTCGCGCGACCAGGCCGAGCGCATCCACGTGCAGCAGCGGCTGCGCGAGGCGGCCGGTGAACTGCGGCGCTGGGTCGACGCCGGCGCGGCGATCTACGTGTGCGGCAGCCTCGACGGCCTGGCGCCGGGTGTCGATGCGGTATTGCGCGACGTGCTGGGCGATGCGGAGGTCGGGCAGTTGCGTGCGCAGGGGCGCTACCGGCGCGACGTCTACTGAGTCCATTGCATGACCTGGCTGCTTGGGTGCACTCTGCGGGGATTGCCCAGGGGGGTGACGGAATGCGGCGAAGCGTACGCAAATGGGGGCGCCTGTGCGCCGTGGCCGCGTTGTGGCCGTGGCTGGCGATGGCGCAGCAGGTTGCTCCGGCGGCATCGACCGCGGCGCCGGCCAGGGCGGTCAGCGTGGCGCTTCCCGACATTCCCTTCGCAGCCGCCGATGCCGCCGCGGTCAGTGTGCCCAGCGCCGCGAACGCCTGGGGCGGCGAGCGCAGCGGCAACGAGCCGATGCTGTCCGACCGCGTGGTGAGCTATCGCATCGACGCCACGCTTGACGCGGCGAAGCACACGGTAAGCGGCCAGCAGCACATGACCTGGCGCAACCGCAGCGACCGCCCGCTGAGCAAGGTCTACTTTCACCTGTACCTCAACGCGTTCCAGAACGAAGGCAGCACCTGGTTCACCGAACGCAAGGTGCTGACCGCGCACGGCAGTTCGCGCGGCGCGGCAGTGCTGAAGAAGGGCGAGTGGGGCTGGATCGAGCTGAAACAGGTGAAGCAGGGCGACGCCGCGCTGAAGTGGCGCTTCGTGCAGCCCGACGGCGGTCCGGCCAGCGACCAGACCGTGGCGCGGATCGACCTGGCCGAGCCGGTGCCGGCCGGCGGCACGCTGACCCTGGACATCGACTTCCTCAGTCAGTTGCCGCGGGTGGTCGAGCGCACCGGCTGGTGGGGCGACTTCAACTTGGTGGCGCAGTGGTTCCCGAAGATCGGCGTGCTGGAGCTGGCCGGCGAGCGCGGCGCCAGCGCGCCACGCTGGAACGTGCACGAGTTCCACTTCAACAGCGAGTTCTACGCCGACTTCGGTCTGTACGACGTGCGCCTCACCGTGCCCAGTGACTACACCGTGGGTGCGGTCGGCAAGCGGCAGGGGCCGCCCGAGACGGCGAACGGCAAGAGCACCTACCACTACGTGCAGGGCGACGTGCACGATTTCGCCTGGGTCGCCGCCAAGGGCTACAAGACGCTGGACGGCACGTGGCAGGGGCCGGGCAGCCCGAAGGTCGACGTGCGGGTGATCTATCCCGAGGAATACGCCGCCAGCGCCGCGCCGGTGCTCAAGGCCACCACCGATTCGCTGACCTACTTCTCGAACTCGCTGGGCGCCTACCCGTACCAGACGGTGACGGCGGTGGTGCCGCCGTACAACGCGTCGGAGGCGGGCGGCATGGAATACCCGACCTTCTTCACCGCCGACGGCTACGCCAAGGTCGAGCCGGGCACGCTCACCCAGTACGCGCTCGACTTCGTCACCATCCACGAGTTCGGCCACGGCTACTTCTACGGCATCCTGGCCTCGAACGAGTTCGAGGAGCCGATGCTCGACGAGGGCATGAACGAATACTGGGACGACCGCATGCTGCGCGCGCGCGGCCAGGACATCGTGGCGGCCAGCGGCTGGACGAAACGTCTCGGCATCGCGCCGACGATTCCGCCGTTCGTCTTAGAGCGCATGATCGCCGGCCTGCGCCAGCCGCCCGATCCGCTGGGCGCGAATGCGTGGAACCGCCTGTCCAGCAGCAGTTACGGTACGGTCTACGCACGCACCGCCACCGCCATGCACGATCTGGAGGAGCGCCTGGGCAAGCCGGTGCTGGAGCGCGCGATGCACGAGTATTACCGGCGCTGGCGCTTCCGCCATCCGTCGGTGGCCGACTTGCGCGCCACCCTGGCCGAGGTCTCCGGCAAGCCGCAGGCGGTCGATGCGATCTTCGACCAGTACGTCTACGGCACGGCGCAGATCGACGATCGGGTGGCCAGCATCGACACCGCCGAAGTGCTGCCGCTGGCCGGCAGCACGCTGAAGGACGGCAAGCGCAGCGAGCTCGACGGCGACGCCCTGGATAAACAGGCCGACAAGCAGCGCAAGGATTGGGACCATGCCCATCCGGACGCGAAGCCGGGCAGCGGGCCGTTCCCGTGGCACAGCACCATCACCGTGCGCCGCGACGGCGCGCCGGTGCCGCAGCTGTTGCGGGTGAAGTTCGCCGACGGCAGCCATGAGGACGTGCGCTGGAACGACGGCCGCCGCTGGGCCCGCTTCGATTTCACCCGGCCGGCCAAGGCGGTCTCGGCCGCGCTCGATCCCGAGCAGAAGATCCTGCTGGATACGAACAAGCTCAACGACAGCCGTACGACCATGGCCGATGGCAGCGCCTCGCGCCGCTGGAGCGCCGATGCCGCGTCCTTGCTGCAGGTCTTTTACGCCTTGATGGGGTCGCTGTGATGATGGGCAAACATGCTTCCCGTCGGGTCGATCTTGGCGCCGTGATGCGTGCGCCGCTGATCGCCATGCAGTGGCGCCTGCTGCTGCTGTGGACACTGTTGCTGCTGCTGCCGACCGCGGTGGTCAGCCTGCCGTTGTGGCGCAGCCTGAGCGGGCTGCTCGACCATTCGGTGCAGGCGCCGGCCTGGGCCGTGCAGTTCAGTCCGCTGATGTTTGGCGACACCGTGTCGGTGCTCAGGAACGACAGCGGCTGGCTTGGCGGCGTGGCGATCCTCGGCCTGCTGCTGACCCTGCTGCTGTCGCCGTTCCTCAACGGCATGCTGGTCGGCGGCGGGCGCGCCCGTCGTACGCTGGGCTTCGGTCATCTGCTCCAGTGCGGCATCGTCGAGTACGGCCGCATGTTCCGCCTGATGCTGTGGTCGGTCGTGCCGTATGCGGTGATGGGCGGGCTGATCGGCGTTGCGTTGCACATGGCCGATGGCGTCGGCGGCAAGGCGGTGCTGCAAGCGCAGGCCGACCGCGCATCGCACCTGGCGCTGTTGGTTGCCGGCGTGCTGTTCGTGCTGGCGCAGGCCATGGTGGAGTCGGGACGCGCCGCGTTCATCGCGGACGGCAACCTGCGCTCAGCCACCCGCGCCTTTGGTCGAGGCTTCATGCAGCTGCTGCGCCGGCCATTCAGCACGCTGCTCAGCTACGTGCTGATCAGCGTGATCGGCTATGCGCTGGCATTGGCGCTCGGCGTGGGCCGCCTGCACACCCCGGCGCTCGGCACCAGCGGCCTGCTGCTGGCCATGTTGCTGACGCAACTGGTGGTGCTGGTGCTGGGCTGGGTGCGCATGGCCCGGGTGTACGCGCTGGCCGAGGTGGCGCGTTCGCTGTCGTCGTCGCGGCGTGGCGGCGGTCTGCCGAAGGCGCTGTAGGGTTCTTCGTCGTCCGGCCGGCGCACGCTGGCGGGCGGCGGTTCAGCCGTAGGCGCGGCGGTGCTCGCGGTGCGGCGGGTAGTAGGCGAACACGTGGCTGTGGCTGCCGTAGAAGTCCATGTCCTCGATGTGTTCGCCGCCGAGTCGCGCAGCGACCCGGTCGGAGGCTTCGTTGCCGACCCGCACCAGGCTGATCACGCGCTGGGCGTGCAACTGGTTCCAGGCGAAGTCGAGCACGGCGTTGCCCGCCTCGGTGGCGTAGCCGTGGTGGCGGTGCCCGGGCTTGAGCATCCAGCCCATTTCCAGGTCGGGCCAGCCGTCGGGGTACATCAGGCCGGCGCGGCCGATGAATTCGCCGGTGGACTTCAGTTCCAGCGCCCACATGCCGAAGCCGCGCAACTGCCAGTGGCCCAGCAGCATGGCCAGCGAGCGCCAGGCGTTGGTGCGGTCCAGCGGCTCGCCATCGCCGATCCAGCGCGTGCTGTCCGGGTCGGCCAGCATCGCGGCGTAGTCGTCGAAGTGCCGCTCGGTGAGCGCGGTGAGGCGCAGGCGCGCCGTTTCAATGGTGGGAATGTCGAACATCACGATCAGCGGTGGGCGGCGGCCAGCAGTTCAGCCAGGACACGGGTGCTGTCGGCGAGGCTCTGCTGCCAGGTCAACCCGGTGATTGTCTCACCGGTGACCGCATCGACAAAATCCTCGGCCTGGCCAGGCGGCAGCAGGTGGCGGTAGTCCACGGTGATCTCGCTGCCGGCGGGCAGATCGGCCAGCCCGAACACGAAACCCAGGTGCCACAGCCCGTTCGGCGTGAAGCTGTGGTTGATGTAGCACTCGTCCGGCCAGTCCGGCGACAGCGTGTAGCGGTCCTCGAACCAGCGCGCGCTGGCATGGAACTGCGCGCGCAGCGGCGGCGAGGCCATGATGTCGGCGTAGCGGAAGGTCTGCTCGATGCCGTCTGGCGCGGTGATGATGCGTCCCGCCGCCACGGCTTCGTCGAGGAACAGGCCGTTGCCCGCGCCGTGGATGGCGGAAGCGGCGATGTGGTAGCGCGGCAGGATCATGGCGGCACGGCGGCGGAAGGGGCGCGCGAGTGTAACGCAAGCGGCGCGGCCCGCCGTGGGCCGCGCCACCGGTTCCCGGTTGGCGGGAATCTTGGTCGCGGCCTATTCCTCGGCGGTGGCCTCGGTCATGGCGGCCTTCTTGCTCCGGTGCGCTTTCTTGGCGGCGGTGGCAGGGGCGGCGGAGCCATCGTCGGCGAGCAGGATGGCGGCGCGGTTGCGCTCGATGGTGGCGTTGCCGATGCCCTTGACGTGCTTTAGGTCGTCGGCCTTCTTGAATGGGCCGTGGGCTTCGCGCCAGGCCACGATGGCCTCGGCCTTGGCCAGACCGATGCCGTCCAGCGACTTGGCGATGGCCGCCGCATCGGCCTGGTTGATGTTGACCGGCGTGGCGGCCAGCAGCAGCCCGGGCACGGCGAGAGCGAACGCGAGAGCGGCAGCGACGAGTTTGTTGAACATGGCCTTTTCTCCTTGGACGATGAGTGCGGCATCCGCGGCCGCCGGCGCACTATCGCGCCGCGACGCGAGGCGGCGCAGTGGGGGCCGCTGCAGGGTTGGCGTGCGCAGTGGGCGCTTTCGGCTGTGGGCGGCTTCCGCTTCCGTGTCGGTATGCCGGAAGCGCGCTGTTACAATGCCGCTCTTGTCTGCCTGATGGAGTGAGCCATGGATACTGCCCGCCTTTCCCGCTACGTCAGCGGCCTGTGGGACGACGAGATCGTGCCGCAGCTGGTCGAATACATCCGTATTCCCAACAAGTCGCCGATGTTCGACCAGGACTGGGTGGCGCACGGCTACATGGACGCGGCAGTGAGGCTGATGGAAAACTGGGCGCGCTCCAAGCTGAGCCAGCTGCCGGGCGCCACGCTGGAAGTGGTGCGGCTGGAAGGGCGCACGCCACTCATCTATATCGAGGTGCCGGGCACCGGCGACGACACCGTGATGCTGTACGGTCACTTGGACAAGCAGCCGGAGATGACCGGCTGGACCGAAGGCCTCGGCCCGTGGACGCCGGTGCTCAAGGGCGACAAGCTGTACGGCCGCGGCGGCGCCGACGACGGCTACGCGATCTTCGGCTCGCTGGCGGCCTTGCTGGCGCTGCACGAGCAGGGCATTCCGCATGCGCGCTGCGTGGTGATGATCGAGGCCTGCGAGGAATCGGGCAGCTACGACCTGCCGTTCTACGTCGACCACCTGGCCGCGCGCATCGGCAGCCCGTCGCTGGTGGTGTGCCTGGATTCCGGCTGTGGCAACTACGACCAGCTGTGGCTGACCACGTCCTTGCGCGGCATGACCGGCGGCAACCTCAGCGTGCAGGTGCTGGAAGAGGGCGTGCACTCGGGCGACGCCTCCGGCGTGGTGCCGTCGAGCTTCCGCGTCCTGCGCGAGCTGCTGACGCGGCTGGAAGATCCGACCACCGGCACGATCAAGCCGAAGGAGCTGTACGTCGACATCCCGCAGCAGCGTATCGACCAGGCCAAACTCTCGGCCGAAGTGCTGGGCGAGGACATCTACAGCAAGTTCCCCTGGACCGAAGGCATGCAGCCGGTCACCAAGGACCTGGCCGAGCTGGTGCTCAACCGCACCTGGCGCCCGCAGCTGGCGGTCACCGGCATCGGCGGCATCCCGCCGCTGGAAAGCGCGGGCAACGTGCTGCGCCCGTTCACCGCGGTGAAGCTGAGCCTGCGCGTGCCGCCTACGCTGGACGGTGCCAAGGCCGGCGAGTTCGTCAAGCAGCTGCTGGAGAAGGACCCGCCGTACGGCGCCAAGGTCAGCTTCACGCTGGAAAAGGACGGCTCGGGCTGGAACGCGCCGGCGCTGTCGCCGTGGCTGGAGCAGGCGGTCAGCGATGCCTCGCAGAACCATTTCGGCGCGCCGGCCACCTATATGGGCGAGGGCGGCAGTATCCCGTTCATGGGCATGCTGGGCGAGAAGTTCCCCAAGGCGCAGTTCCTGATCACCGGCGTGCTCGGCCCGCATTCCAACGCGCACGGCCCGAACGAGTTCCTGCACATCCCCACCGGCAAGAAGGTCAGCATGGTGGTGGCCGAGGTGGTGGCGAAGCACTTCGAGCAGGGCGCCAAGAGCTGAACGTTTTGCTCCCTCTCTCCTGCGGGGAGAGGGCCCGGATGAGGGGCTGGTCTTGCGGCGCGTTGTCAAAGACGCTGTGCTTCGGTGCCGATTTTTCTGCGAGTACCCGCCCCTCACCTCAATCCTCTCCCCGAAGGGTAGAGGAGGCGACCGCCAGAGGCTTTTCACATGGACGCATCCCACCTTGCCGCCAACTGGTCCGACATCCGCCGCCGGGTGGACGAGGCTTGCCGCGGGGCCGGCCGCGACCCTGCCGAGGTGACCATCCTGCCGGTCAGCAAGACTTTCGGCCCGGAGCTGATCCGCGCCGCGGTGGCGCTGGGCATGCGCCGCTTCGGCGAGAACAAGGTGCAGGAGATCCGCGACAAGGCGCCACTGCTGGCGGACTGCGGCATCGACTGGGTGATGATCGGTCACCTGCAGAGCAACAAGGCGAAAGACGTGGCGCGGCTGGCCAGCGAAGTGCAGTCGCTGGACCGGCTGGAACTGGCCGAGGCGCTGGACCGGCGGCTGCAGCACGAGGGCCGCGCGATCGACGTGCTGGTGCAGGTGAAGACCTCCTCCGAGCCCAGCAAGTACGGGCTGCCGCCTGAGCAGCTGCCGGTCTTCCTGGACACCCTGCGCGGCTACGACACCCTGCGCGTGCGCGGCCTGATGACCCTGGCGATCCACTCGAACGAAGCGGTCGAGGTGCGTGGCTGCTTCCGCCGGCTGCGCGAACTGCGCGACCAGGCCATCGCGCAGGGCCATGACATCCCCCGGCTTTCCATGGGCATGAGCGGCGATTTCCCGCTCGCCGTGGTCGAGGGCGCAACCGAGCTGCGGATCGGCACGGCGATCTTCGGCAACCGGCCGTATCCGGACTCGTATTACTGGCCGGAGCCGGCAGGTAACACGTAAAATGAAGCTGGATCAATGAGCTGGATGAAATGTGCGCAGGGTCGCCGCTTTTTGAAACGACAGGGTTCAGTTAACCTCGATCCAACATCTGGGCACCCTCTTCTTGTTAAGTTCACCACTTCGTTACGTCGTCGGCTTCTGCTGGGCGGCCAATCTTGTGAACAGCAAGGGATTTTTTCCGGCATGCCCATCAAGCCACTGACCGCCGCCGCCTCGCTCGTCTTCGTGCTTCTGGCATCCGGCCCGCTTCAAGCCAAGAGCCTCCCCGCTTCACCCGCCACCGGCAGCACGCCGGCCGGTCGCTTCGATTCACCCCTGCTGGTCCAACTGCCAGTCCTCGACCCGACGACTGCGCTGGCGCGGTCGGTGGTCCCGGATGCCGCCTCGATGCTGGCGCCGGCGCAGCCGCTTGCCGATGCTGCCGCGGATGAGCAGGACGCTGCCACGGCGGACATCACCGACCTGCGCAAGTCGCTGATCGCGATGGCGATGAAACTGCGCGACACGCGCTACGTGCGCGGCGGCCGCGACCCCTCCACCGGCTTCGATTGCAGCGGCTTTGTCCGCTACGTGTTCGCCCACGCGGTCGGCATGCAGCTGCCGCACAACTCCGCGTCGCAGTTCCTGGCCGGCCTGAAGGTCAACCGCGCCGACATGCAGCCGGGCGACCTGGTGTTCTTCCGTACCCATGGCAAGCGGCACATTTCGCACGTGGGCATCTACATCTCGAACGGCCGCTTCATCCATTCGCCGGCCAGTGGCAAGTCGGTGGAGATCTCCAGCCTCAACGAGGGCTATTGGGCCAAGCGCTTCGCCGGCGCCAAGCGTCCGGAAGCGATGGCGCAGGTGGCTGCCAAGGGTTGATGCCGGTCGTCGCCAGTGCTTCGCCGAGCCGCCGCAAGGCGGCTTTTTGCTGCTGCCATGGCTGAACGATCGCCGCCGGCCGCGGTCAGCTGGCGGGCAGCTATGCTGCGCCCTGATTCCACGGAAACCGCCCGATGCCTGTCGACCTGCCGCCCGTCACCCGCAACCTGCTGATTGCCAATGTGACGGTGTTTTTCCTGCAATACGTGGCGGGCCAGTTCCTGCTGCTGCATTTTGCGCTGTGGCCGCTCGGCTCCGGCCTGTTCGCAGTCTGGCAGATCGTCACCAGCGCGTTCATGCATGGCGGCATCACCCACATCGCGTTCAACATGCTCGCGCTGTACATGTTCGGCGGCACCATCGAGCGCACCTTCGGCGCGCGCGAGTTCACCATCTACTACTTCACCTGCGCGATCGTCGCCTCGCTGCTGCAGCTGGCGGTGCTGTGGTTCTTCCCGCCGGCGCAGTACGGCCCCACGCTGGGCGCGTCCGGCGCGATCTTCGGCCTGCTGCTGGCGTTCGGCATGCTCTACCCGCACGAAAAGGTGATGCTGATCTTCCTGCCGATCCCGATATCGGCGTGGCTGTTCGTGATCCTCTACGCCGCCGCCGAGCTGACCATGGGCGTGACCGGGATCGAGCCGGGCGTGGCCCATTTCGCCCATCTGGGCGGCATGCTCGGCGGACTGGTGCTGATCCAGTACTGGCGCGGCCGGCTGCCGTGGAAGCCGCGTCGGCGTCTGCTACGCTGAACGTTTCCACGCCGCTGAACCCTTCATGAGCCCAGCCCTGCAGCGCCAGCTGACCCCGCGACACATCACCTTCATGGCGCTGGGCATGTGCATCGGCGCCGGGCTGTTCCTCGGTTCGGCCAGCACGATCAAGCTCGCCGGGCCCTCGGTGCTCATCGCCTACGCGTTCGGCGGCACGATGATCTTCATCATCATGCGCGCGCTGGGCGAAATGGCCGCGCACGAACCCATCGCCGGTTCCTTCAGCACCTATGCGCACAAGTACGTGGGGCCGCTGGCTGGCTACATCACCGGCTGGAACTACTGGATCCTGATGATGGGCGTGGGCATCGCCGAGAGCACGGCGGTGGGCATCTACATGAAGACCTGGTTCCCCGACACGCCGCAGTGGATCTGGGCGTTCGCCAGCGTGGCGATGATCGGCGGGCTGAACCTCTTGGCAGTGAAAATCTACGGCGAACTGGAGTTTTGGTTCTCGCTGATCAAGGTGCTCACCGTGGTGGCGATGATCGCCGGCGGGTGCGCGATGATCTGGCTGGGCTGGGGCAATGGCGGCAAGCCGATCGGCCTCAGCAACCTGTGGACGCACGGCGGCTGGTTCCCCAACGGCCTCACCGGCATGGTGCTGGCGCTGCCGGTGCTGGTGTTCTCCTTCGGCGGCATCGAGACCATCGGCATGGCGGCGGCGGAAGCCGCGCAGCCGGAGCGCACCATTCCGCGCGCAGTGAACTCGGTGATCTGGCGCATCCTGATCTTCTACATCGGTTCGCTGTTCGTGATCATGGCGATCTACCCGTGGAACGCGCTGGACGCCAACAGCAGCCCGTTCGTCACCACCTTCGCGCGGCTGGGCATCCCCAGTGCGGCGGGGCTGATCAACTTCGTGGTGATCACCGCGGCGCTGTCCAGCTTCAACTCCACCACCTTCAGCGGCAGCCGCATGCTGCACAGCCTCGCCGACAAGGGTCAGGCGCCAGCGGCGATGGGTCGCCTGAGCGGGCACGGCGTGCCGATGCGCGGGGTGCTGGTGACCATGGCCTTCCTGCTGTTCGGCGTGCTGATGAACTACCTGGTGCCGGGGCGCATCTTCGGCATGATGATGTCGATCCTCGCCTTCAATACGGTGTGGACCTGGGGCATGGTGCTGGTGGCGCACTGGAACTTCCGCCGCCGGCAGGCGCAGCCGCTCGGCTTCCGCCTGCGCTTGTGGCCGCTGTCCAGCGTGCTGTGCCTGGCCTTCCTGCTGTTCGTGTGGGTGATGCTGGGCTGGAGCCCCGACACCCGCGTGGCGATCTACGTGGGCGTGGCGTGGCTGGCGCTGCTCACCGTGGCCTATTACGGCTTCGGTATCGAGCGGCGCATGCGCGTGGCGCAGGCCTGAGTCGGGCGGAACGTCGCCGCGGGGCTTCCCCGCACGCGGGCAAGCCGGGCCTCAGCGCAGCGCCAGGAAGTCCGCGCTGACCACGAAGCGCACCGCGTCCAGCCGCAGCCGCGACTGCGGCAGCGCGGCCAGCAGGGAGGTGCGCTCGGCGGCGACGGCGGCGATCTCCGCCTCGCCTACCGATCGGTTCACCGCGCGCAGCGCGCGCAGCCGCGACAACTCCGCATCCAGCGCCGTGGTGGCCAGGCCTGCCGCCTCGTCGATGCGCGCCTGCCCGCGTGCGCCGGCCAGCGCCTCGGCGCGTTCCAGCATCGGCGGCACCAGCTTGCCGAGGAATTTGCGGTAGCGCGCCACCTCGATGTTGCGATCGCCGGCCTTGCGCAGGGCGATTTCGCTCGGCGCGAAGTCGGCGCGCTCGGCCAGCCGGGTGTCGACGGTGACGGCGATCGGCAGCACCGGCAGGAAGCGTTCGGCGTCGAGTTTCCGGTCGGCGACGCATTCGAGCAGGAACACCGCTTGCAGCAGCGCGGTGCGTGGTGGCAGCACGTCGTCGACCATGAACGCGGCGTTGCCCTGTTCGCCGGACAGCGCCAGGTCCAGCGCGCCGGCGACGAGCGGATGATCCAACCGCAGCAGCGGCAGGTCCTCGCGCGCCAGCGCCACCGCGCGCGCGAAGGTCACCGACTGCGGGCCTTCGGCGAAGCCGGGCAGGGCATCGGTGGACAGGTACTGCGGGTCGAGCAGCAGCACCTGGCCGCCGAGTTCCTCGGCATGGATGCCGAACGCCTCCAGCAGGCGTTGCACGAAGGCGTCGCGGGTGGAGTCGCGGTCCTCGCGGGCGAACGCCTGCTGCAGCTCGTCGGCGTGCAGGTCGCGGCTGGCGGCCAGCTCCAGTAGGTGGTCGCGGCCGCCGCGGATCAGCACGGCCAGCTGCTCGTGGCTGGCGCGGGTCTCGGCCAGCAGCGCGTCCAGTTCCTGGTCGCGGTTGTCGTCGCCGCGGGCGTGCTCGTCGGCCAGCCGGGTCAGCGGCTCGCCGTAGCGGCGCAGCAGCTCGCGGCCGTCGGCCGGACTGAGGCGGAACGCGTCGATGCCCTCGTCGTACCAGCGCGCCAGCACGTGCTGGGCGCTGTCGGCCACGGCGAGGATGTGGATGTCGATGTCGTGCTTCTGGCCGATGCGGTCGAGCCGGCCGATGCGCTGTTCCAGCAGGTCGGGGTCCAGCGGCAGGTCCCACAACACCAGCCGGTGCGCGAACTGGAAGTTGCGCCCCTCCGAGCCGATCTCCGAGCACAGCAGCAATCGCGCGCCGTCGGGCTGGGCAAAGTACGCGGCGTTGCGGTCGCGCTGCACGATGCTGAGGCCTTCGTGGAAACGCGCCACGCCGGCGCCGCTCTTCGTGCGCAGCGCTTCCTCCAGCGCCAGCACCTTGGCCTGGCTGCGGCAGATCAGCAGGAACTTGTCCTGCGGATGCGCGTCGAGCAGGGCGACCAGGGCGTCGATGCGCGGGTCGGCGGCGTAGTCCACCTCGATCAGCGCCGGCGGCTGCTGGATGTCGGCGTGGAACTCGGCCAGCAGCGCCTGGCGCGTGCTGTCGTCGACCGCATTGGCCGGCAGCAGATGCCATTCAGGCCGGCGCTGCGGGAAGCCGCCGACGCCGGCGCGGTTGTTGCGGAACATCGCGCGGCCGGTGCCGTGGCGGTCGATCAGCGCGGCCAGCAGCTCGCGCGCGTTGTCCGGCCGAGTCGGTTCGGCCAGCCGCGCGGTGAGCACGGCGTCGCCGTGGAAGGCCTCGGCTAGCGCAGCGCGTTGCGCGTCGTCGAGCGGTTGGCCATCGAGCAGGCGGTCGGCGATCTTCGACAGCGCCAGGTAGCGGTCGGCCTCGGCCAGGTAGCTTTCCAGGTTGCCGTAGCGCTGCGGGTCGAGCAGGCGCAGGCGGGCGAAGTGGCCGCTGCGGCCGAGCTGTTCCGGGGTGGCGGTGAGCAGGATCACGCCGGGGATCGCCGCGGCCAGTTGCTCCACCATCGTGTAGCGCGGGCTGGCCGCTTCCGGCGACCACGCCAGGTGGTGCGCCTCGTCCACCACCAGCAGATCCCACGGCGCGTCGAGCAATTGCCGCGCGTACTTCGGCGAGCTTTCCAGGAAGCCGAAGTCGGCGATCACCAGTTGCTCGTCCTCGAACGGGTTGCCGGCGTCGCCGGATTGTTCCAGCGCCTCGCAGCGTTCTTCGTCGTAGATCGCGAAGCTCAGGTTGAAGCGGCGCAACATCTCCACGAACCACTGGTAGACCAGGGTGTCGGGCAACAGCAGCAGCACGCGCGAGGCGCGGCCGGTGGCGAGCTGGCGCGCGATGATCATGCCGGCCTCGATGGTCTTGCCCAGGCCCACCTCGTCGGCCAGCAGCACGCGCGGCGGTCGGCGCGCCGAAGCGATGCCCGCCACGCGCAGCTGGTGCGGCACCAGCCCGATGCGCGCGGCGCCCAGGCCCCACATCGGCGAACGGCGTGCCTCGGCACGCCGTTGCAGGCCTTCCAGGCGCAGCTCGAACTGCGCCACGGCATCGGTGCGACCGCCGACCAGGCGGTCGTCGGCCTGGCTCACGCTCTGCTCGTCGTCGAGCTGGCCCTCGTGCAGCTCGCGGCCTTCGCCGCGGTAGATCAGCAGGTCGTCCTTGATCTCGACGCGCTCGACCAGGAATGCGATGCCCTTGCCGGCGACGCGCTGGCCGGCGCGGAACTCGGCGCGCAGCAGCGGCGCTGAATCGACCGCATACGGGCGCAGCACCCCGGCCTTGGCGAACAGCACCTGCACGCCGCGTCCCTCGACGCGCAGCACGGTGCCGAGGCCAAGCTCGGGTTCGGCGGAGGAGATCCAGCGTTGACCAGGGACGAACATGGGGCGACCGTGCGGTATCAAGGGCCGACGATTATCCGCTCCACGGCCCGTGCTGGGAACCGCCGCGGCGCGGCCGCGTACGGTTTCGGGGCAGCGTGCGGCGGCCGGCCGCCGGCATCGGTGCGGTCTGACCCCGGCGTGCGCGGGCGACGGAAACAAAAACGCCGCGCAGAAGCGCGGCGTTTCCGGGCTGGCAAGCTGGCCGCCACGGCAGATGCCGTGGCGGCCGCAGACTCACCAGATCTTCACCTGCTTGTCGTCCGCCCGCACCATCGCGTCGCCCGGCTTGCACTGGAACGCGCTGGCGAAGGTCGGCATGTTCGACGGCGCACCGATGGCGCGCAGCGAGGCCGGGGCGTGCGGGTCGACGTTGAGTTGCAGCACCGCCTGCTTCTCACGGATGGAACCACGCCACACCCGCGCCCAGTTCAGGAAGAAGCGCTGATCCTGGGTGTAGCCGTCGATCTTCTTGCCGGCTTCGTCGGGGTTCTTCTTCAGCGCGGCCTGCAGCGCGTCGTAGGCCGCGTTCAGGCCGCCGAGGTCGCCGATGTTCTCGCCCAGGGTCAGCTTGCCGTTGACGTGCAGGTCCGGCTGGTCCTTGATCGGCGTATAGGCATCGAACTGGGCGACCAGCTTGTCGGTGCGCGCATCGAACTTGGCGCGGTCGTCCTTGGTCCACCAGTTGACGTTGTTGCCGGCGCCGTCGAACTGGCTGCCCTCGTCGTCGAAGCCGTGGCTGGCCTCGTGGCCGATCACCGCGCCGATGCCGCCGTAGTTGATGCCGTCGTCGGCGTTGGCATTGAAGAACGGCGGCTGCAGGATCGCGGCCGGGAAGTTGATCGTGTTGTCGCTCGGTTTGTAGTAGGCGTTGACCGTCTGCGGGGTCATGCCCCATTCCTCGCGGTCGGTCGGCTTGCCGATCTTGGCGATGTCGTAGTCGTAGTTGAACTTCACTGCCGCCTGCACGTTGGCGTAGTAATTGTCGCTGGTGATGTTCAGGCCGGACCAGTCGCGCCACTTGTCCGGGTAGCCGATCTTCGGCAGGAAGGTATTCCACTTGGCGATCGCCTTGGCCTTGGTCTCGGCGCTCATCCAGTCGAGGTTCTCGATGCGCGTCTTCAGCGCATTGCGCACGTTGTCGACCAGTTCCTGCGCACGGGCCTTGGCCTCGGGCTTGAACACCTCGGCCACGTAGAGCTGGCCCAAGGCCTGGCCCATCGAGCCGTTGACGGTGCCGAGCACGCGCTTCCAGCGCGCCTTCTGTTCCGGCTGGCCGGACAGGGTCTTGCCGTAGAACGCGAACTTGTTGTCCTGGAAATTCTTGCTCAGGTACGGCGAGGCGTCGTCGATGGTGTGGAAGCGCAGGTAGGCCTGCCACTGGGCGATCGGCGCCTTGGCCAGTTGCTGGTCGAACTCGGCGAAGAACTTCGGCTGCGACAGCGAGAAACCCTTGTCGATGGTCACGCCCTGGGCGGCGAAGAACTTGTCCCAGCTGAAATGCGGGGTGGCCTTGTCGGCGTCCTTGAGGCTGACGAAGTGGTACTGATTCTCCGGCTTGCGCGCCTCGACCGGCGACAGCGAGGCGGCGGCCAGCCGGGTTTCGAACGCCAGCACGTCGTCGGCCTGCTTCTTCGCGTCGGCTTCGGCCACGCCGGTCAGCTCCAGCGCCTTGGCGATGTAGGCGACGTAGGCGTCGCGGATGTCCTTGTACTTGGCGTCGCTGTAGTAGTCCTTGGTCGGCAGACCCAGGCCGTCCTCGAACGCATAGGCGATCTGCATGTCGGCGTGCTGGAAGTCGGGGTCGGACTCGAAGTGGAACACCAGGCCGTCACCCTCGACGTAGCTCTTGGTGATGTAGCTGGCCACGTCGGCGCCGTTCTTCAGACCGGCGATTGCGTCGAGCTTGGGCTTGATCGGGTCGAAGCCGGCTTTCTCGATCGCCGCCTCGTCCATGCCGGACTGGAACAGGTAGCCGATCTTCTGCTCGATCGAGCCGGCCTGGGCCGTGGCGGCATCCTTGGCAGCCTTCTCGACGATGGCGTGCTGGGTGTTCAGGCTGGACTCGGCCAGCTGGTCGAACGCGCCCCAGCGGGTGCGGTCGGCCGGGATCGGGTTGGCGGCAACCCACTTGGCGTTGACGAAGCCGTTGAAGTCCTGGCACGCCTGCGCACTGTCGCCGAGTTCGCTGACGTCGAAGATGCTCTTGCCGAGGTCGGCGGCAGCGGTGGTGACGGCGGTGGCCGGGGCGGTGCTGGCCGGCGCCGGCGCCTTGCCCGCCGGCTCCTGCTTGCCGCAAGCGCTCAGCGACAGGACCGCGCTTACGGCCAGCGTCAACGCCAGCGGCTTCAGATACTGCTTGGTCATGGATATCCCTCTGTAGGTGATGAGTGGTGTCGTCTGGTCGCGCCGTCGGCCCCCCCCGGGGACGCGGGCATGGCCGCTCACGCTAGGTCAAACGTCATGGGTGGCACAGTGTCAAAGGTCAGGGTTGCGGCGGCCGGCGGGCGAGTGCTGCGGTGCCGGCAGCTGCCGCAGCTGGGCGGCGTCCAGACGCAGCACCGGGTAGGCGCCCACGGCTTGCGCGGCGTACCACGGCGAGCGCTCGAAGAAGTACATCAGCCGGGCGCGGCTGTCGGCGGCGAAGGCAGGGGCGTCGTGCAGCTGTAGGAGCGCGCTGGCGCGCGATGCCCTTTGCCGGAGGCCCCGAAAAAGCATCGCGCGCGAGCGCACTCCTACACGTTAGTCGGCAGACAGGCGCGGCGAAGCGGGCAACGTATCCGGCGCCACCGCACCGCCGGAGATGATGAAAGCCATCGCCTGGTCCATGGTCCAGTCGGTCGGCGTGAGTTCGTCCAGCGGCACCACTTCCAGATAGCCGCCGGTGGGGTTCGGCGTGGTGGGGATGTACACCGCCGCCATCTCGCGGCCGCTGCCTTCCTCCACCATCACCCGGGTGACAAAGCCCACCACCTTCATGCCCTGGCGCGGAAAATCCACCAGCACCACACGCTGCACGCCCGAGGGCTTGTTCTGCAGCACCGCCATCAGTTTCTTGGTGCCGCCGTAGATCGTCTGCACCAGGGGGATGCGCGCAAGCAGGGAATCGAACGCGTCGAGGAAACGCTGGCCGATCACCCGGTTCGCCACGAAACCGAGCAGGTACAACGCCACCAGCGTCAGCAGCAGGGCGACGATGAAGGTCAGCCACTCCATCTTCAGCGACTCGGCCGCATGCGGCGCCACCAGCGCCAGCCCGTTCAGCAGCGCGGCCACCAGCGGCGCGCCGATGCCGGCCAGCAGCCCCAGCACGAACTTGAACACCAGCCAGGTCACCCACAGCGGGAGGAAGGTGAGCAGGCCGGTGATCAAGTAGCGTTTGACGCGCAGGCGGGGCATGGGGTGGTCCGTGGGTGGCGATTCCCGGCATTGTAGGCGAGGCCGGCGGTGCGATGGTCTTGCCGGCTTTCGCGAGCGCGCAGCCCTTTCCGCGCCAGCGTCCTGATCCACGCCCCGCAGCTCCGCTCCTGGTAGGAGCCCGCTCGCGGGCGATGCTCTTGCTCTGGCAGCTCTTCTCCCCATACGCCGAAACAGCCAAAAGCATCGCGCCTGAAGTCGCCTACAAGGTGAAGATGCGCGCAACGTCACCGCGGCAGACGCCGCCGCCCATCGACGCGAAAACCGCGATACCCGCGCAGCAACGCCCCGCCAGCCACCAGCACCCACACCAGTAGGCTGACATAGACGCCGACGGCCGGAATCACGCGCAGGAAGTCCAGTTGCAGCGCCTGCGCCAACGCATAGGTGCCTACGGTGTACATGCCGATCGGGAACACGATGTCCCAGTCGTCGGTTTCGTAGCGCAGCGGCACGTGGCGCCGGCCGTGGCGCCAGATTTCCAGCAGCACCAGTAGCGGGATCCACCACGTCGCGGTGGCCCAGAAAAACAAGGTGAAGCCTTTCACGAACGGCACCAGTTCGCGCAGCGGCCCGACCGCCGGCGCATGCAGCACGAACAGGCTGCCGGCGAGGGTGGTGATGGCCAGTGCGCCCATGTCGATCCAGTACGGCGGAGTGAACTCACGTGCGCGCAGTGGAAAGAACAGCATGCGGTACACCACCAGCGTGATGATCAGCAGGTACAGCGCGGCGCCGAGCAGGTACAGGCACAGTGCGCCGAACAGCATGCCGGTGTGCGCCGCAGGCCGGTCGGCGGCGAGCAGGGTCAGCAGCGTGGCCAGCGCCTGGGTGGCCACCACCGCCACCAGCCAGCCGCCGTGGATGCTGCGGGTGAAACCGGGCTTGATTCGCGCGGTGATCGCGGCGGCGAGGAACAGGTAGGTCAGCAGCGCCCATGCCAGCGCGCCGAGCACCGCCAGCGCGCGCGCCGCCCACGGCCAATGCACCACCAGCAGGCACTGGCTGCCCAGCACGCAGCTGGCGGCGGCGAAGGTGAGGAAGCCGGCGCCGCGGCCGGGGTGGGTGAAGTCGGTCACCAGCTCGCGGCGGAACCGCGCCAGGCGCAGCAGGCTCAGCGCGAGCAGCCAGGCGAAGGCGAGCAGGTTGAATGCGAACAACGCCCGCGCCACCCACGGCAGGCCGTGCTGACTGGTGTCGATGGAGACGATGCCGGTGGCCATCACCAGCGCGAAGCTGCCCGGGGCGAGATGCCGGGCGCGTTGCAGCAGGGTGTCGGCCAGGGTCATGGGCGGAGTCCGCAGGCTCGTTGCGGGGATTATGCGGATGGCTCGTGTGGGGGAGGGGTCAAGGGGATCATTGCCTTGCTCCCTCCCCTGCTGGCAGGGGAGGGCTGGGGTGGGGTGCTCTTGCTTGCACGGAGCTACCCCCCCCCTCCTAGCCTCCCCCTGCAAGCAGGGGGAGGGACAGGGCTACCTCTCGCCAGTGGAAGACAACTTCGTCGGCGGCGTGATGCGCAGGGCTGAAACCGCACTCGACGAGATCGCCCGCTTCGAGCGCGAGAGTGCCGGATAACCGCCGGCTGAATCCGTGTTGGCGGCGAGCGTCATCCGCATGTGTGGTCACGTCGTTTGCTGCCCTCAACCCGCCATGGTGGCGGCGCGAAGGAGGGAACAGCATGAACAGCTTGCACAGCAGGTGGCTGGTGGCCGCGGCCGTCGTCGGCATCGGCCTGGGCGGCGCGGTGACGGCCGCGGCGCAGAGCACGGCCGATGGCACCCAGCGTGACGTCAATCAGCAGCAGCGCATCGAACAGGGGTTGAAGTCCGGCCAGCTGAGCACGGCCGAGGCGGCACGGCTGGAGCGGGGCCAGGCGCAGGTGGATCGCCTGCAGGCGCACGCGCTGCGCGACGGCAGTCTGAATGCGGGCGAGCAGGCGCGCCTCGCGGCGGCGCAGGACCGCCAGAGCCAGGCCATCCGCGCCGAGCGGCACAACGGCGTCAGCGGCAACCCGCAGTCGCGCTCGTCCGAGCGCCTGCAGCGCGACGTTGCGCGCGACGTGCACCAGCAGGCGCGCATCGAGCACGGTGTGCAGTCCGGCGCGCTGACCGCGTACGAGACCGCTCAGCTGGAAGGGCGTCAGGCGCACGCCGCGCAGGTCGAGCAGCGTGCCGCCCGCGACGGCCAGGTGGGGCCGCACGAGCAACGCCACATCCAGCGCGTCGACAACCGCAACAGCCGCGGCATCTACCGCAAGAAGCACAACGGGCGGGTCGTGGGCTGATACCGGCAGCCACGCGCGTCAGCTTCGCGCCCCCGCGCCGTGCGCGGCGGGCGCGAAGCTGGCGCTCAGCGCGCCCGCGGCTTCAGCCGCACGTAGAGCTGTTTGCGCACGCGGGCGATAACCTCGCCTGAAGCGGTGGTCACCTCGGTCTCGAACCAGCGCAGCACCTTGTCGCCGCTGGCCGCGGCGGCGCGCAGTTCGTCGACCACGCTGGCCTCGAGTTTGAAGTGCGCGTAGACGTCCTCGTAGCCCGGCGCCACGAAGTCGATCGCGCCGGCCTTGTCCCACACGTAGTAATCGCTGCCGAGCCGGTGCATCGCCAGCAGCATCCAGAACGGGTCGACCATGGCGAACAGACTGCCGCCGAACTGGCTCTTCACGTAGTTGCGGTTCCACGGGCGCAGCCGCAGCGCCACCTTGGCCTCGGTGTAGTCGTCACTGAGCGACAGCACGCGAATGCCGCTGAACAGGTAGGGCGGCCACAGGTTGAGCAGGCGGCGGAGGGTGGAGGCGCGCATGGGGGCTCGTCGGGGCGGAAACGGAAATCTTACCCGAACGTACGTTGCAGTACGGACTGCGCTTTTCCGTAGGGCGGACACCGTCCGCCGCTTTTCGTGTTGCTGGAAAGCAGGAGCCGGCGGCAGTGCCCGCCTTACGCCACGTTCCGGAGTACGGGGAGCAGAACAGCCACTGGCACAACGGATTTGTCGGGGTTCGCTGCGCTCACCCCAACCTGCGGACTGTGCTTTTCCGTAGGGCGGACACCGTCCGCCGCTTTTTGTATTGCTGGAAAGCAGGAGCCGGCGGGCAGTGCCCGCCCTACGTCACGCCGTGTTCTGGAGAACGGCTTCAGAACAACAGCGAGGCCATCCGCCGCCGGTAGCGGCTGACCAACTCGGCGTCGTCGAGCGTGGCGAAGGCGGCGAGCAGGCGTTTCTTCGCCTGGCCGTCGTTCCAGTCGCGGGCTTGCTGCAGGATGGCGAGGAATTGTTCCAGGCCGGCTTCGGTGTCGCCTTGCAGCAGCAGCTGCACGCCGAGCTGGTCGCGGGCGGCCCAGTCGGCGGGGTCGGTTTGCACGCGCTGCTGCAGTTCGGCGATGCCCGGCGCGTCCCGCGCCGCGTGGGCCAGTTCCAGTTCGCTGCGCAGGCGCACGGCGCGGGCGTCGGTGGCGAGGTTGGCCGGCAGCGCGGCCAGCTCGACCGCGGCGGCGGCGACGTTGCCGGCGTGCATCAGCGCCAGCGCCAGGTCGAGTTTCAGTTCGGGCCGGTTTGGCTCGCCGGCGATCGCCTGCTGCAGCCGGTTGATCGCCTGCTCGGGTGTTTCCGACACGGCCACTTCTTCGGCGGCGGGCGCGGACGCCTCCAGCGGTTGCACGTGGCGCGACAGGAATTCGCGCAGCTGGCCTTCGGGCAGCGCGCCGGTGAAGCCGTCGAGCACCTGACCGTCCTTCACCAGCACCACGGTGGGAATGCTGCGGATGCCGAACATGCCGGCCAGTTCCTTCTGCGCGTCCACGTCGACCTTGCCCAGCCGGAACGCGCCATTGTATTCGGCGGCGAGTTTTTCCAGCATCGGGCCGAGTGTCTTGCACGGCCCGCACCAGCTGGCCCAGAAGTCCACCAGCACCGGCGTGGTCAGCGAGGCCTGCAGCACGTCGGCTTCGAAGGTCTGCTGGTCCACGTCGAAGACATGGGAAACAGTGGCGGCATCGGTCACGGGAAACTCCAGCTCGGCAGGTGCCGGTTCAGATCGGGGCGCCACCGAGCATATCAAGCGGCGCGTTCACGATAGATTTGCGAGAATCACCCGATCGTCACGTCGCAACAAGGCATCGGGTGCATGGGCACGGCATCGCCAACCACGCTGTTGATCTGCGAGCACTGCGACACGGTCTACCGCCGGCGCCCGCTGGGGCGCGGCGAGGTGGCAACCTGCGCGCGCTGCCAGGCGGAGCTGGAGCGCCACCACGGGCTGGGCGTGAATGCGCTGCTGGCGCTGATCCTCACCGCGCTGATCGTGTTCGTGCAGGCGAACATGTGGCCGATCGTGACGCTGGGCCTCAGCGGCCAGCTCAGCGGCACCACGCTGTGGGGCGTGATCATCGCGATGTGGCGCGAGCAGGCCCAGGTGGTCTCGGTGCTGGTGGCCGCCACGCTGTTCTTCTTCCCGCTGATGAAGATGGCCATGCTGGGCTGGCTGCTGTGGTTCGCCCGGGCCGGGCGCCGTGCGCCGGGCTTCGTGCGGCTGATGGTGGCGCTGCACTACCTCGGACCGTGGACGATGAGCGAGGTGTTCGTGCTGGGCGCGCTGGTGGCGATCGTCAAGGCGCACGCCTATTTCGACGTGATACCCGACCCGGGCATTTACGCCTACGCGGCGCTGACCCTGCTGATCACCATTCTCGCCGGGGTGGACCTGCGCCAGCTGTGGGACGACGTGCCGGAGCGTGCCGCGTGAGCGCACTGCCGCGCGCCGCCGAGCTGGGCCTGATCGCCTGCGCGGTGTGCGGGCAGGTGTGCCGCGCCGTGCCCGGCGACCCGCGGCTGGACGGCGACAGCGTGGGCGACGCGATGGCCTGCCCGCGCTGCGGCAGTACCCTGCGCCGGCGCAAGCCGCAAAGCTATGCGCGCACCTGGGCGCTGCTGATCGCCGCGTTCATCATGTACATCCCGGCGAACGTGCTGCCGATCATGCGCACCGCCAGCCTCAACGACATCGACGACAACACCATCATCAGCGGCGTGGTGGAGCTGTGGGTGAAGGGCTCGCCGGACCTGGCGATCATCGTGTTCACCGCCAGCATCGTGGTGCCGATGCTGAAGTTCCTCGCGCTGGGCACCTTGCTGGTGAGCAGCTGGCGCGGCAGCGGCTGGGCGCGGGTGCAACGTGCAAAACTCTATCGGCTGGTCGAGCTGATCGGCTACTGGTCGATGCTGGATGTGTTCGTGGTGGCTTTGCTGACGGCGCTGGTGCGTTTCAGCGTGCTGAGCCTGGTGGAGCCGCTGCCCGGTGTGATCTTCTTCGGCTTGACCGTGGTGCTGACCATGCTGGCCTCGATGAGTTTCGACCCCCGCCTGATCTGGGATGGCAAGGATACCGATGACTGACGACAACTCCATCGAACGGGTCCCGCCGGGTGACGGCGAGCTGCCGCAACCGGTGGTGAGGCGGCGCCGCGTCAATGCCTCGCTGATCTGGCTGGTGCCGGCGCTGGCGGCGCTGGTCGGCCTGTCGCTGGTGATCAACAACTGGCTGCAGGCCGGCCCGCAGATCACCATCAGCTTCCAGAGCGCCGAGGGTCTGGATGCCGGCAAGACCCCGGTGAAGTACAAGAACGTGGTGATCGGGCGGGTCAACAAGATCCGCCTGAGCGGCGACCGCAGCCATGTGCTGGTCAACGTGGCGCTGGAGAAGAGCGCCGAGGGCTTCGCCACCCGGGACACCCGGTTCTGGGTGGTGCGCCCGCGGATCGGGCTGGGCGGCGTGTCCGGCATCGACACCCTGCTGTCGGGCGCGTTCATCGGCGCCGACGTGGGCGATTCGACAGAGTACGAGGACGACTTCAAGGGGCTGGAGCTGCCGCCGTCGGTGAACCACGGTGCGCCAGGGCGCAGCTTCACCCTGCACAGCGACGATCTCGGTTCGCTCGACATCGGCTCGCCGGTGTACTACCGGCGTATCCAGGTGGGCCGGGTGGCGTCCTACGAGCTGGACAAGGACGGCAAGGGCGTCTTGCTGCACATCTTCGTCGACGGCCCGAACGACAAGTTCGTCACCCGTTCTGCGCGCTTCTGGAACGCCAGCGGCGTGGACGTGTCGATCGGCGCGAACGGGCTGAAGCTCAACACGCAATCACTGGCCACCGTGCTGGCCGGCGGCGTGGCGTTCCAGGACCCGCCCGGGCCGCACGACAGCACGCCGGCGCCGGAGGACAGCACCTACACGCTGTTCGGCGACCAGGCTACCGCGATGGCGCCGCCGGACGGTGCGCCGCACTACATCCGCATGCGCTTCGAGCAGTCGGTGCGCGGGCTGGCGGTGGATGCGCCGGTGGAGTTCCTCGGCATCAACATCGGCAAGGTGGCGTCGGTGCGGCTGGACTACGACGAGAAGACGCAGCGCTTCCCGGTGCTGGTCGGCGCGGTGGTCTATCCGCAGCGCCTGGGCGCCGCCTACGACAAGCTGGAGGCGCTGGCCAAGGCGCATGGGGAGAACCCCGACCTGTCGCAGCTGATGGGCCACCTGGTCGAACACGGCCTGCGCGCGCAGGCGCGTACCGGCAACCTGCTCACCGGCCAGCTGTATGTGGCGCTGGATTTCATCCCGAAGACGCCGAAGGTGGCGTTCGACCCGGCCGCAAAACCGCTGACCATCCCGACCGTGACGGGCAGCTTCGACAAGCTGCAGGAGCAGATGGCCGGGATCGTCGACAAGCTCGACAAGGTGCCGTTCGACAGCATCGGGCAGAACCTGGACCAGACCCTGGTGGGGCTCAACCGTACGCTGAAGCAGGTCAACGGCCAGACCTTGCCAGCGCTCAGCGACACCCTGCACGGCGTGCAGCGGACCATGGGCACGGCGAACGAGACGCTGGCCGGCGACTCGCCGCTGCAGCAGAACCTGGGCGCCACGCTGGAGCAGCTGCAGCGCATGGCGCGCTCGCTGCGCGTGCTGACCGATTACCTGGGCGGCCATCCGGAGGCGCTGGTCCGCGGCCGTCGGGCAGATCCGAAACCGGCCGAGCCGAAACCCGTCACCACGCCCGCGGCGCTGCCGCCGGCGCAAGGGAGCAAGCCATGATGCGTAGCGCAAGATATCTGCCGGGCGTGGCGGCGGCCCTGCTGCTGGCGGCCTGCGCCTCGGCGCCGTTGCACTACTACACGCTCGTTGCGCCGGCGGACGAGTCCGCCGGCAGCCTGGTAGCGCCGGTGGCGGCCGCGCCAGCGCTGCCGTTCGAACTGCTGCCGGTCGGCGTGCCGGCGCAGGTCGACCAGCCGCAACTGGTGGTGCGCGAGGGTGGGCAGGGCGTGGCCCTGCTCGCCGGCGAACGCTGGATCGCCCCGCTCGGCGACGAGGTGCGCAGCGCGCTGTCCGCCGACCTGGCGCGCGAGCTGCACAGCACGGACGTCAGCGGTCTGCCCGGCAACGACAGGCCGCTGCTGCGGATCAAGCTGGACCTGCGCCGGTTCGATTCCGCGCCCGGCAGCTACGCCCTGGTCGAGGCCGCCTGGAGCGTGCGCCTGCTGCATGGCGAGCGGCCCGCCACGCTGGCCTGCACCAGCCGGGTCAGCGAGACGGTGGGCCCGGGCTACGCCGCGTTGGTGCAGGGCCACCAGCGCGCGATCGCCCGGCTGGCGGCGCAGATCGCCGGCGTGGCGCGTGCGCTTGGCGGCGGTCGGGCCGCGGTCTGCCCGAGCGGCTGAAGGCCCGCCAGCTTGGCGCCCGGCCTGCGCTGGGCTAGTCTGACCAGTTCACTCCGCCGGCCCGCGCCGGCCCGCACCACGGCAACGGAACCATGCAGGACATTCAAACCCCGACCACCCCCGACCAGGATGAAGCCGCCTATCGCCCGCAGGCGGTGGAAGCCGCCGCGCAGCGCTACTGGAACGCGCAGCGCGCCTACGCGGTGAAGGAGGACGCGTCGCGGCCGAAGTTCTACTGCCTCTCCATGCTGCCGTACCCGTCCGGCGCGCTGCACATGGGCCACGTGCGCAACTACACCATCGGCGACGTGATCAGCCGCTACCAGCGCATGCAGGGCAAGAACGTGCTGCAGCCGATGGGCTGGGACGCGTTCGGCCTGCCGGCGGAGAACGCCGCGATCAAGAACGCCACCGCACCGGCGAAGTGGACCTACGCCAACATCGAGCACATGCGCAGCCAGCTGAAGTCGCTGGGCTACGCGATCGACTGGAGCCGCGAGTTCGCCACCTGCCGCCCGGAGTACTACCGCTGGGAACAGCTGATGTTCACCCGGCTGCTGAAGAAGGGCCTGGCGTACCGCAAGAACGCGGTGGTGAACTGGGACCCGGTCGACCACACCGTGCTGGCCAACGAGCAGGTGGTCGACGGCCGCGGCTGGCGCTCCGGCGCGGTGGTCGAGAAGCGCGAGATCCCGCAGTGGTTCCTGAAGATCACCGACTACGCGCAGGAGCTGCTGGACGGCCTGGACACGCTGCCGGGCTGGCCCGACGCGGTGAAGACCATGCAGCGCAACTGGCTGGGCCGCAGCGAGGGTCTGGAGATCCACTTCGCGGTGGAAGGCGAGGCCGCGCCGCTGACCGTGTTCACCACCCGCCCCGACACCCTGATGGGCGTCACCTTCGTCTCCATCGCCGGCGAGCATCCGCTGGCGCACAAGGCGGCGCACGGCAACCCGCAGCTGGCCGCGTTCCTTGACGAGCTGAAGCACGGCGGCGTCTCCGAGGCGGAACTGGAAACCCAGGACAAGCGCGGCATGGCCACCGGCCTGTACGCGATCCACCCGCTCAGCGGCGAGCGCGTGCCGGTGTGGGTGGCCAACTTCGTGCTGATGGGCTACGGCACCGGCGCGGTGATGGCGGTGCCCGGCCACGACGAGCGCGACTTCGCGTTCGCGCACAAGTACGGCCTGCCGATCAGGCAGGTGATCGCCCTGCAGCCATCCCTTCCCCCTTTGGGAGAAGGTGCCCCATCCTTGATCAAGGATGGGGCGGATGCGGGTACGGGCGGAGCGCGCGGCAACGCCGAACCCTCACCCCCGGCCACTCTCCCGGTGGGAGAGGGGAGTGGCTACGACCCGGATGTCTGGCACGACTGGTATTCGGACAAGGCACACCCCGGCATGGTGGTGGTGAACTCCGGGGCGATGGACGGCAAGGACTACCGCGCCGCCTTCGACTACATCGCCGGCGTGCTCGAGGCCGATGGCAAGGGACGGCGCCGGGTCAACTGGCGTCTGCGTGACTGGGGCGTCAGCCGCCAGCGCTACTGGGGCTGCCCGATCCCGGTGATCTACTGTTCCGCCTGCGGCGCGGTTCCGGTGCCGGAAGATCAGCTGCCGGTGGTGCTGCCCGAGGACGTGGCGTTCAGCGGCGTGCAGTCGCCGATCAAGGCCGACCCCGAGTGGCGCAAGACCACCTGCCCGCAGTGCGGTGGCCCGGCCGAGCGCGAGACCGACACCTTCGACACCTTCATGGAGTCGAGCTGGTACTACGCGCGCTACACCAGCCCCGGCGCGAATGCGCAGATCGACGAACGCGCGAACTACTGGCTGCCGGTCGACCAGTACATCGGCGGCATCGAACACGCGATCATGCACCTGCTGTACTTCCGCTTCTATCACAAGCTGCTGCGCGACGCGGGCATGGTGCACTCGGACGAACCGGCGCGGAACCTCTTGTGCCAGGGCATGGTGATCGCCGAGACGTTCTACCGCGACCACGCCGACGGCTCGAAGGACTGGATCAATCCGGCCGCGGTCGAGGTGCTGCGCGACGACAAGGGACGCGTGGTCGGCGCGGTGCTGAAGGCCGACGGCCAGAGCGTGCACATCGGCGGCACCGAGAAGATGTCGAAGTCGAAGAACAACGGCATCGACCCGCAGACCATGGTGGACAGGTACGGCGCCGACACCGTGCGGCTGTTCTCGATGTTCGCCGCGCCGCCGGAGCAGTCGCTGGAATGGAGCGAGGCCGGCGTCGAGGGCATGGCGCGCTTCCTCAAGCGGCTGTGGCGCGAGGTGACTACGCACGCGGCGGGACCCGATCACAAAGCCGTGGCCGCAGCCCACCCCGCTTCCCTTCCCCTGCAGGCAGGGGAAGGTGCCGCAGGCGAAAGGGGTGACGCCGCAGGCGTCATCGACCCCGCCGCACTGGACGCGGGCCAGAAGGCGCTGCGCCGCCAGCTGCACGAGACGATCCAGAAGGTCAGCGACGACTTCGGCCGCCGGCACGCGTTCAACACCGCGATCGCCGCGCTGATGGAACTCTTGAACGCGCTGGGCCGGTTCAACGACCAGAGCGAGCAGGGCCGCGCCGTGCGCCACGAGGCGCTGGAGGCGATGGTGCTGCTGCTCAACCCCGTCGTGCCGCACGTCAGCCACGCGTTGTGGCAGGTGCTGGGCCACGCCGAGACCGTGCTGGAGGATCAGCCGTGGCCGCAGGTCGACGCCGCCGCGCTGGTGCGCGACACGCTGACCCTGGCGGTGCAGGTCAACGGCAAGTTGCGCGCTACCATCGAGGTCGCCGCCAATGCCTCGAAGGACGAGGCCGAAGCGCTGGCCCGCGCACAGCCGCAGGTGGCGCACTTCCTGGAAGGCGTGACGGTGCGCAAGGTCATCGTGGTACCCGGCAAGATCGTCAACATCGTCGCAGGATGAAACCCATGAGCTTCATGAAGGCGCACCGCCTGTTCCAGGTCTCGCTGCTGCTGGCCGCAACGCTCGTACTGGGCGGCTGCGGCTTCCACCTGCGCGAGAACGCCACCCTGCCGTCCCGGATGCAGCGGGTGCACCTTGCCGTCAACGGCGGCGGCGAGTTCGAGCGCCACCTGGCCCGCGCGCTGCAGACCTCCGGCGCCACCATCGAGGATGCCGGCGGCCCCGGCATTGCCGAACTGCGCGTGCCGGTGGCGGCTTTCAGCACCGAGACGCTGAGCGCCGGCGGCTACGTGCGCATCACCGAATACGCGGTGCACTACCAGGTGCAGTTCGACGTATTCGATGGCGCCGGGCAGGAACTGGTGCCGCGGCAGCGCATCGACATGTCGCGCAACTACAGCTACGACGCCAGCAACACCGTCGGCAATACATCGCAGGTGGAGGAGATCCAGCGCAGCCTCAACGACGACATGGTGCAGGCGATCCTGTTCCGCCTGCAGGCCGCCGGCAAACATGAGCTGGCCGCACCGGCAAGCGCCGCCAGCACGCACTGATGCCGCTCAGTCCCGGCCAATGGCAGAAGGCGCTGGCGGCGGACAGCCTGCAGCCGGTCTACCTGCTCGCCGGCGAGCAACTGCTGGTGCTGGAAGCCGCCGATGCGCTGCGCGCGCAGGCGCGCAAGCTGGGCTACAGCGAGCGTGAAGTGCTCGAGGTCGGCCAGCATTTCGATTGGAACGACCTGGCCCGTGCGGCGGCCGGCATGTCGCTGTTCGCCACCCGCCGGCTGCTCGACCTGCGCCTGCCCACCGGCCGCCCCGGCATCGACGGCGCCAAGGCGATCGGCGCGTTCTGCGCCGATCCGCCGCCGGACGTCACCTTGCTGATCACCGCGATGGAGTGGAGCAACAAGCACGACGGTGCCTGGAGCAAGAAGCTCGACGCCAGCGGTGCGATGGTGGTGTTCAACTCGCCGCGACCGGACCAGTGGGGGGCGTGGCTCGGCGCGCGGCTCGCCTCGCGCGGACTCACCGCCACGCCCGACGCGGTGGCGCTGCTGGCCGAGCGCGTCGAAGGCAACCTGCTGGCCGCGGCGCAGGAGGTCGACAAGCTCGCCGTGCTGCACGGCGAGGGTCGCGTCGATGCCGCCGAGATGGAGAACCTGGTCGCCGACAGCGCCCGCTACGACGTGTTCAAGCTGACCGATGCCGCCTTTGCCGGCGACGGCGCGCGTGCGCTGCGCATCCTTGCCGGGCTGCGTTCCGAGGGCGACGAACTGCTGGCGCTGATGGGCTGGCTGGTCAACCAACTGCAGCTGGCGCTGCGCCTGGCCAATGCACCGGACTTCGCCGCGCAGGCCAAGGCCGAGCACCTGTGGGACAGCCGCGCGCAGCAGTTCCGCCAGGCCCTGCGCCATGCGCCGCGCGAGCACTGGCTGCAATGCCTGGCCCGCGCCGCGCGCATCGACCGCATGGTCAAGGGCCGCGAACAGGGCAACCCGTGGCAGGAAGCCGAACGGCTGATCGCCGCCATTGCCGAACCGCGCGCCACCCGCGCGCTCGCCTGATCGCCTGATCGCGCCCTCCCCTGCGCAGCAGGGGAGGGCTGGGGAGGGGTAAAACTCTTGCCACACACCGCAAACAAACCACTCGCCATCTTCGGCGGCACCTTTGACCCGGTGCATCTCGGCCACCTCAGCGTGGCATGGGAAGCCGCCGAACTGCTCGATGCCGAGGTGCGCCTGCTGCCGGCCAGCGTGCCGCCGCACCGCGCGCCACCGATCGCTACGGCAGCGCAGCGGGTGGCGATCCTGTGCGCCGCCTTGCGCGGCCAGTCGCGGCTCACGCTCGACACCCGCGAGCTGGATCGCAGCGGGCCATCGTTCACCATCGACACCTTGCACGAACTGCGCGCGGAGCAGGGCGAACGCCCGCTGGTGCTGCTGCTCGGCGCGGACGCGTTTGCCGGCCTTGCCACGTGGCATCGCTGGCACGAGCTGTTCGGCGCGGCGCATCTCGGCGTGCTGAGCCGGCCCGGGGTTTCCGCGGTACTGCCGGACGAGCTGGAGCGCGAAGTGGCCGACCGGCGCGTCGCCGACGCTTCCGCGTTGCGGGCGTTGCCGGCGGGCAAGCTCATCGAGCTGGCGGTGACGCCGCTGGAAATCTCCGCCACGCGCGTCCGCGAACTGCTCGCCGCCGGGCGTGACCCGCGCTACCTGCTGCCGGCGGGGCTGTTCGACGATCCCGCCCTGTTGGCGCCCTATCGCACCCCTGCCGTGTAGGAGCCCGCGTCTTCCCCGAAAGCAGGGACGACCTTACGCTTGTCGCCCTTGATGACCAACGTACAAGGAGCGCGCTCGCGGGCGATGCTCTGCTTTCGCTAATCCCGAATCACCAATCCCGAATCCCGGCCCCAAAGCATCGCCTGCCAGCGGGCTCCTACGGCTGAGGGGCGGAAATGGCCCACACGCTGTTCGTCGCCCCGTCGCGGCCACGCCGGGAGGTGGCGCGTGCCAGTGCGGCAAACCCGGCAGCCAGCGCCAGTGCGCCAAGGTCGATGGCCAGCAGCGCGCCATGCCCGACCGCGGCGCTGCGCCAGAACCACCAGCCGGTGGCGAGGCCATGCGCCAACGGCACCAGCGCGGTGACGATCGCGGCCAGCCACAGCAGTTCCCGCGCGGCGCGCAGCGGTGCGCGCCACGACGCCCACAGCACGCACAGCGCCCAGCTGGCGAAGCAGACCCAGCGTTCGCCCGTTGCCGAGTTCCAGCCCAGCCGCGGCAGCAGCTGTGCTGCCACGAAGGCGGCCGAGACGGCCACGCACACGCCGATGCAGATGCCCACGGTGGCGCGGGCCATCGCCAGCGAGGTGCGGCCCTGTTCCGTTTGCCGCCGCTTGCGCCGCGACTCGATCCACAGCAGGTTGCCCGAGTAGAACAGGAACGCGCCGCCCAGCCCGAGCAGGAAGTACAGCCACTGCACGACGACATTGCCGTAGTCGCCGAAATGCAGCGCGTACACTGCGGCCAGGGTGGCGTGGTTGGCGTCGCGCGCGCCGGGCAACTGGGTGGCGAGCATGCTGCCGTCGACGGCAGCGAGCGCCACCGCGCCGCTGCCCAGTCCATGCGACGAACGGCCGGTGACCTCGACCACCGCATGCGCATCGCCGGCATGCGCCAGCTTGAGGTAACCCGGCTCGAAATCAGCGACGCCGTGTTCGCGCGCGACTTCGATCGAACGCGCATGCCAGCTCGCCAGTGGCGACAGGGGCCTGGCGATATCGGCTTTCTGCACGATCGGCGCGGTGTCCATGGCCGCGGGCGACACGGCCATCAGCTTGCCGTCGTAGATCAGCGGGTTCAGCGCCAGCATCAGCACGAACAGCAGGCACAGCAGTGCGCCGGTAACCGCGAACATGATGTGGAACGGCAGGCTTAGCACGCCGATCACGTTGTGCGCGTCCTGCCAGAAGCGCTTGAGGTTGCGCCCGGGGCGCAGCGCGAACAGGTCCTTGGCCAGTCGCGGCAGGTGGATCACGAAGCCGGACACCAGGGCGACGCCGTACAGCAGGCTGACCAGTCCCATCAGCCAGGTACCGACGAGAGGAAGCCCCAAGGTGTAGTGCAGTTCGTTGATGAGTTCGGGCAGGCTGGCGCCCGGTGGTGTCGGGCTGCCGGCCAGGTGATCCGGCGTGGCGAATTGCCAGGTGCCGTGCGCGTCCAGCCAGTACGCGGTGGGCTGCGCCAGTTCGTAGCCGGGGAAAGTCATGCCCAGGTGTTCGCGCGCTTGCGGGTGGCGCGCCAGCACACCGTCGAGCAGGCGCTGCGCGTCGTCGAGCGTGGCCGGGGCGGCGTCGACGGCCTGCGGCGTCGACCACTGCTGCAGGCCACGATGGAACACCGTGATCGCCCCGGCGTAGAACGCCACGAACAGCGCGAAGCCGGCAACCATGCCCATCCATGAGTGCAGCGTGGTGAAGGTGCGCAGGGTGGCGGGTTTCAGCTTCATGCGGACGATCTCAACGGACCCAGCCGGACCGCTGCAACAGCCACAGCAGGCCCAGCGCGGACAACGCCAGCGCGCTCAGCCCGGCCCACGCGCGAGCGCCGCTGGAGAAGCGGAACGCGACGCAGAACACGCCGATCCACAGCGGAAAGAACGCCAACAGACCGGCCACCATGGTGGATTCCCACGCACCGGGCAGCAGCCAGCTGACCAGGCCGACCAGCGCGGCGGCAAGGAAGAAGCCGGGCACGATGCCGGCGCTGGCGCGTGCCCACATCAGCGTGACTCCGGCAGATCGACGCTTCCGTAGGAACCCGCTGGCGGGCGATGCCCTTGCCCTGGATTTCCGAAGCGAAGAGCATCGCCCGCCAGCGGGTTCCTACGACAAGAGGCGTGGAGTCTGTTCATCGCTCCTGCTCCGTAGCGGTGACGTGGGCGTCCGGCGTGCCGGCGCACCAGGCCAGGTACGGCTGCACGGCCAGCGCCAGCATCCAGCTGGCCAGCATCGCGCACAATCCGACGGCGGCGCCGAGTACGTCGATCCAGATCAGCAACGACAGCATGGCCAGCACGATGCCGAGGTTGCGCGCGACACGCGGCCTGCCGCGCAGCGCGTTCCACATGCAATGCGGTGACGCGGCGTACAGCGCAACGGCGGACAATGCGGCCATCGCGACGGCTGCCATGCTCAGCCAGAAAGCCACGCGCTTACCAGCGGTAACGCGCGCTGGCGGTGACCGTGCGCTCGTAGCCGTAGTAGCACCAGTAGGCGCTGTTGCAGACGGAGACGTAGTCCTTGTCGGTGAGGTTCGTGACATTCAGCTGGAAGCGCCAGTTGCCCGTGTCGTAGTGCACAGCGGCATCGAGCAGGGTGTACGACGGCGTCTTCCAGTCGTTGTAGATGTCGCCGTAGTGGCTGCCCACGTAGCGCACGCCGCCGCCGAAGCCGAGCCCGGCCAGCGGGCCGCCGACGATGGTGTAGTCGGCGCCCAGCGAAGCCTGCTGCTTCGGCAGCAAGGCGATCTGCTTGCCCAGCGAGGGCCGGTCGTTGCTGCGGGTGACCTTCGAGTTGCTGTAGGTGTAGTCGCCGTAGACGGTGAAGTTCGTGCCGATGTTCCAGCGGCCTTCCAGTTCCACGCCGCGCAGGCGCGTTTCGCCCTGCTGCACCTGGTACAGGGTGTGGTTCGGGTCGATCGTCAGCGAGTTCTTCTGGGTGATCTGATAGGTGGACAGGGTGAGCAGGCCGTTGCCGCCGGCCGGCTGGTATTTCAGGCCGGCTTCGTACTGGTTGCCGGTGGTCGGTTCGAACGCCTTGCCGGCGAAGTCGGTGCCCACGGTGGGCTGGAACGAATGCGACCAGGAGACGTACGGCGCCAGTCCGTTGTCGAACAGATAGTTGACGCCGATGCGGCCGGAGAACGCATGGTCGGTCTGGTGCGCGGTGCTGCCGCCGAGCCGGTTGTCGGTGTCGGTCTTCACGCGGTCCTGGCGACCGCCGATGGTGATGCCCCAGCGACCAAGCTTGACCTGATCCTGCAGGTACACGCCCAGCTGCGACTGCGTCTGGACGGTGTGGCTGGTGTAGGCCGGGACGGTCACCGGGCTGCCGTAGACCGGATCGAAGATGTCCAGCGGCGGCGCGTTGAAAGCGAAGGCAGAGGCGTAGTCGTCCTTTGAACGACGGTAGTCGATGCCGGCCAGCACCACGTGCTGCACGTTGCCGCTGCCGAAGGTGTACTGCAGGTTGTTGTCGACGCCGAAGGTTTTGGTGTGGTTCTCGTTCGGGAACAGATAGCGCAGCAGGGTGCGCTGGTCGGCGAGCAGGCCGAACGCGCCCACGTTGGCGCCGTTGTTGTCGACGTCGGCCTTGCCGTAGCGCAGGTTCTGGTTGAACGCCAGGCCGCTGGCGAAATCGTGGTGGAATTCGTAGCCGATCGAGGCGATCTTCTTGTTGTAGTCGTTCTGGCCCGGCTCGCCGGTGAAGCGGTGGCGCGGGATCTTGCCGTTCGGGTTCGATAGCAGGGTGCCCGACGCCGGCAGGAAGCCGCCGCCGGAGGCGGTATCGGCCTTCTGGAAGCGCGACAACACGGTCAGCGAGGTGCTGTTGTCGGGCTTCCAGGTCAGCGCCGGGGCGAGGTAGTAGCGGTCGTCCTTGATGTGGTCGACCATGGTGTCGCTGTTGCGCGCCAGCCCGGTGAGCCGGTACAGCAACGTGCCCGAATCGTTCAGCGGGCCGCCGAAATCGAATGTGCCCTGGCGCAGGTCGAAACTGCCGAGCTCGACACCCACTTCATGCAGCGGCTGTTCGGTTGGGCGCTTGCTGACCATGTTGATCATGCCGCCTGGCGGCATCGCGCCGTAGACCACCGACGAGGGGCCCTTCAATACTTCCAGCCGCTCCAGCCCGTAAGGCTCGATGCGGGTGAGCTCGGTGCCCGAGCCGGCCGGCAGGGCCAGCCCGTCCATGTAGCGTGCCGGGGCGAAGCCGCGCACCAGCAGCCAGTCGCTGCGCGAATCGGGGCCGTAGCCGCCGCCCTGCGCGCCGGCGGTGTACCACACCGCTTCCTCGATGCCGTGGATGCCGCGCACGCGCATCTGCTCGTCGGTGATCACCGAAACCGACTGCGGGATCTCCACGATCGGCGTATCGGTCTTGGTCACCGAATCGCTGTCCTTGGCGATCGGCGCGGTGACCTGCACGCCTTCGAGCGTGGTCGCCTTGCGTTGTGCGTCGTCGGCGGCAGCGGTGTCGGCGGCGTACGTCGGCGCCGCCAGCAACGCCAGCGCAGCGAGCAGGGGCAGGCTGGTCAGGGCCTGGCGAATGGCGCGCGGCAACGGCGCAGCGACGGAGGATGCGATCGGCAGTGGCATGGGGAACCTTGTGGACGGATCTGCGTGGATAGGCTGGTGTTTCGCGCGTGCGGCCGGTGGTGATCGGAGGCGACTCGCCTGGCCGGTTGTCGCGCGATGGCTTTTCTTATCTGCACCGGTCGATACCGGACGCAGGCGGGCCTGGGCGCCGCCCACCGCTACCGATCAGGTGAGAATGATTCTTATTGTAAAGATTGTCTCGCAGCACGACAACCGCGCCTACGGTGCGGCACGGTGTCGCGGAAGGGCGGCACTCAGTGGCCGGCCAGTTGTGCCGTCACGTCGTTGATCGAATCGCGGATGCGCCGGGAGAACACCGAGTCCAGGTGATGGATCAGCAGCAGGTGTTCGGTGGCGCGGGTCATGGCCACGTAGAGCAGACGCGCTTCGTCGTTCTCGCCCTGGCCTTCCTTGGGCAGGCCGCCGATGCCGGGGATGATCACGAGTGGGAATTCCAGGCCCTTGCTGGAATGCATGGTGACCAGCTTGACGCTGTCCTCCACTACGAACAGGGTCTGCTTGCCGGTGTTGTCGGCGAGCCGGCTGGGGATGTCCAGCCCGCGCAGCACCTCGTGCAGCTTTTCGCCTTCCCACTGGTTGCGGTAGATCACCGCCATCTCGGAATACGGACGGCCATGCGCGTGTTCGTCGCGCAGCCGCGCGATCAGCACGTCCATCTGCGCGCGGGCGGTGTCGGTGCGCACCAGTTCGGGCACGGCGCCGCGTCGGCCGGCGCTTTCCGGGGCGATCAGCGGCACGCCGTCGCCATCGGCCTCGTCGAGGCGCGAGGCGAGCAGGTCCTGCGCGAAGGCGCGCGCGACGGAGAGGATTTCCAGCGTGTTGCGGTAGTTGAGCTTGAGGATGGTGGTGCGGCCCTGCGCCTGCACGCCGAGGCTTTTCCAGCTGATCCTGCGGCGGTTCGGGTTGCCGTAGATGTTCTGCGCGTCGTCGTACAGCACCAGCAGCGAGTTGGTCGCCGGGTCGAGCATCTGCACGATCAGCTTGTACCAGTCCGGCTCGAAGTCGTGGCCTTCGTCGACCAGCACGGCGCCGTACTGGGCGCGCGGAATCTGGCCGCGGTCCACGCCGGCGATCACCGCCGGCGGCAGCGCGTCGGCGAAGGCCTTGCCGCTGCCGGGCGGCAGTGGCTCGTGGTAGGCCACCAGCATCTTGCGGCACCACTTGTGGAAGTTGTAGACCTGCACCTTCTCGCCGAGGCCGCGCTCGCCGATCAATTGTTCCAGCCGCGCGGCCAGCGTCTTGTTGTAGCAGAGCACCAGGATCGGCTTGTCCATCCCGCGCGCCAGCTGCATTGCGCGGAAGCCCAGGATCATCGTCTTGCCGGAGCCGGCCACGCCGTGGATGATCCGGTGCTCGTCGCCGATCGAGCGCGCCAGCTGCTCCTGCTGCGAGTCCATCACCTTGACCAGGTCGGGGATCTCAAGCGGCCGCACCGCCGCGTCGGTGGGGCCGAACAGGCCGAACTGGCCACTGCCGGCTTCCACCCGCAATTCGGGGAACAGGTGCCAGCGCACGCGGTCGATCTGCGGCAGGGTCAGCGCCACCGGATACACCTGCGGGAACATTGCCCACAGCCGCTGCTGGAACGCCTCGGCGTCAACCGTCTCGTACAATTCATCGCGGCAGATCACCAGATGCTCGGGCAGCACCTCGCCCAGCGCCCCCTCATCGAATTGCTTGCGGGTGATGTTGGCCAGCACCACGCCCCAGCCCCACGGCATGATCAGCTTGCCGGCATAACGCGAGCCTTCCGGGTGGCGCAGCGCCGGGTCGCGTTCCAGCACCACGCCGATCTCCAGCGCGTACGCGCGCGCCTGCAGCAGCGGGTTGTTCTCCTTCACCAGGCCGCGTTCGGTGACCAGGGTGAACTGGGTGCTGTCGGCGTGGCGGAGGGTGTCGGCCTTCCAGTCCTTCACCTCCAGCACCAGCAGGCCGCGGCGCGGGTGGAACACCACGAAGTCTGGATGGCGCTGCTTCACGCCGACCGGCACGTCGTACCACAGCAGGTAGTCGTCCTCGAGCTTCTGTTCCAGCCGCTCGGAAACGCGTTTCTCGCCGCCGGTCATCCGCGGCAGGCAGCTGTTGCGGGTCGGAATGAGGGTCGCCACGGAAATCCTCGACTGACGCTGTCGCACGACGTTAGCCGATGGGACGACGCTGTCAATGCCGCTGGACGGCGCGGCGTTACCTCCAGTGCCGCAACTGTTCCGGCGCCCTGTCCATGCGTCGGCAGGCGCGGCTGGCGATGCCGTCCTTCAGCGCAGCATGGAACACCGGCGCCACCGACCACAGCGCATGCGCCGCCAGTTGCGCCTGGCGGCGTTGCCACGGCGTGTGGCGCAGCAGCGTGAGCGCCCAGTTCGGCAGCAGCGCGTGGCCGGCGTACAGGAACAGGTCGCGCGACAGCCCGGCCGCCGGCACCGGCAGGCGCACCCGCGCCAGCAGATCGAGCACGACGCGGGAGCGTTCAGTGAAGGCCAGCTCGGGGCGGATGCGCCGGAAATAATCCGCCACCTCGTGTTCGCTGGCCGGCACGCCGTGGGCGCCCAGCGCCTCGGCGATCCGTCGCACCTCGTCGTAGTAGCGGTCGGCCGCGTCTTCCGGCAGTGCCGCATGGCTGTAGCGGCGGTAGCCCTGTAGGAAGCAGTACGCCTCGCTGACGTGCACCCAGGTCAGCAGCTCGGGATCGTTGGCGCGGTAGGGGCGCCCGTCCTCGCCATGCCCCACGATGTGGTCATGGATCTGCCGCACGTGCTCGATCAGCGCCTCGGCCTGGGCGCGCGGCGCATAGGTGGTGCCACCGACGAATGCGGTGGTGCGGCGCAGCCGGCCGAGCAGATCGCCGCGGAAATTGGAGTGGTCCCATACCCCGGCCAGCGCCAGCGGGTGCAGCGCCTGCAGGGTCAGCGCGGCGAGGCCGCCGGCGAGCATGCCGGGGAAGTCCGCATGCACACGCCAGGTCGCGCTGTGCGGCCCGAACAGGCCGGGGTCACCGTGCGGGTGGTCGTAGTCGGGGCCTCCATTTTCGGCGCGGGGAAAGGTCTTGAGCACCCAGCGGCGGATCGGTTCGCGGGCGGGTCGGGTCAGCAGGTCGAGGGGCAATGGCATGCCGCCAGTCTAGCCTTCTGCCGGCGGGGAGTTTGATTTGGACGTCCATTGTGTTATCAATGTCGTCATGTCCTCCGTCACCACCCGCCTGTATTTCTGGTTTTACGGCTACCCGAAGCCAATGGCGGCGGCGCGGACGCGATCGTTTTGAACTGATCGAAAGAACCACACCGAACCGCCACCACAGGGCGGTTTTTTTATGGCCGCTACCTGAAAAATCCCCAGGAGAGCCGCCATGCATACCACCGACGACCTGCGCATCCGCGCCTTCACCCGCCTCGGCACACCAGCCGAAATCATCCGCGACTGCATGGCCACCGACGCGGCGCTGGCCACCGTGGACGCGTCGCGCCGCGTCCTGCACCGCATCCTTTCCGGTGACGACGACCGCCTCGCGGTGGTGATCGGCCCGTGCTCGATCCACGACCCGCGCGCCGCGCTGGAATACGCCACGCGGCTGGCGCCGCTGCGCCGCGCGCTGGGCGATGCGCTGGAGATCG
This sequence comes from Rhodanobacter sp. FW106-PBR-R2A-1-15, assembly GCF_058789735.1. Lineage (NCBI taxonomy): Bacteria > Pseudomonadati > Pseudomonadota > Gammaproteobacteria > Lysobacterales > Rhodanobacteraceae > Rhodanobacter > Rhodanobacter sp. FW106-PBR-R2A-1-15. The sequence goes on from NZ_JBYTEM010000017.1 coordinate 74,512, forward strand.
TGATGCGGGTGTACTTCGAGAAGCCGCGCACCACGGTCGGCTGGAAGGGGTTGATCAACGATCCCGACCTCGACGGCAGCTTCCAGATCGACAAGGGCCTGCGCATCGCCCGCGGCCTGCTCCGGGACATCAACGTGCTGGGCGTGCCGGCCGGCTGCGAGTTCCTCGATATGATCACGCCGCAGTACATCGCCGACCTGGTGGCGTGGGGTGCGATCGGTGCGCGCACCACCGAGAGCCAGGTGCATCGCGAGATGGCCTCGGGGCTGTCCTGTCCGGTCGGCTTCAAGAACGGCACCGACGGCAACGTGAAGATCGCGGTGGACGCGGTGCAGGCCGCGTCGCAGCCGCACCATTTCATGGCGGTGACCAAGGACGGCCAGGCCGCCGTGGCGGCGACCAGCGGCAACGGCGACTGCCACGTGATCCTGCGCGGCGGCAAGGCGCCGAACTACGACGCGGCCAGCGTCGACGCCGCCTGCGCAGCGATCGGCAAGGCCGGTCTGCGCGCGCAGGTGATGATCGACGCCAGCCACGCCAACAGCAGCAAACAGCCGGAGAATCAGCCGCGAGTGGTCGGCGACATCGCCGCGCGCATCGCCGCCGGGGAAACGCGCATTCTCGGCGTGATGGTGGAGAGCCACCTGCTCGGCGGCCGCCAGGAGCTGCAGCCGGGCCAGCCGCTGCGCTACGGCCAGAGCATCACCGACGGCTGTATCGACTGGGACAGCTCGGTGCAGGTGCTGCAGCATCTGGCGCAGGCGGTACGCCAGCGGCGCCAGGCCGATGCATCCGTGCCCCGTGCGGAGGTTGCCGCCTGAGTCAGCTTTCCAGCCGGGCGTCCAGCGTGATCTCGGCCTTCAACAGCTTGGACACCGGGCAGCCCAGCTTGGTCGCCTGCGCGATGTTGTCGAACGTGGCCGCGTCGATGCGCGGCACCTTGGCCCGGCAGCTAAGTGCTACCGCGGTGATGCTGAAGCCGTCGCCGTCCTTGAGCAGGGTCACCGTTGCCTTGGTGTCGATGCTGTCGGCGGTGAAGCCGGCCTTGCCCAGCTCCAGCGACAGCGCCATCGAGTAGCAGCCGGCATGGGCCGCGGCGATCAATTCCTCCGGGTTGGTGCCGGGTCCGTCCTCGAAACGCGACTTGAAGCCGTACGGCGCCTCGCGCAGCACGTCGGTATCGGTCGACATCGTGCCCTGGCCGTCCTTGATGCCGCCGGACCAATGCGCGGACGCGGATCGTTTCATGGGATTCTCCCGTGGGTTGTGGCAGGCAGGTACCCACGATGCCCGATGCCGCATGCAGCCGGCGCGAACGAAGCGACGCCATCGCTTCACGCCCGGTTGCCACGCACAGGTCGTATCCTTGTCGACTGCCTTTCCGGAGGAAGTTCGCATGCCGTTCGCCATTCAGCACGATCGCCTTGCCCATCGCTTCGAAACCCGCGTGGATGGCGAGCTATGCCTGCTCGATTACACCCTGGCCACCGGCGTGATGACGATCACCCGTACGGAAGTGCCAGCCGTGGTGGGCGGGCGCGGCATCGCCGCTGCCCTGGTGCAGGAGGCGCTGGCGGCGGCGCGCGCCGAAGGCTGGAAGGTGGTGCCGGCCTGCTCGTATGCTGCCGCGTGGATGCAGCGGCATCCGGCATACCACGACCTGCTCGGCTGAGTTCCTGACGCGGAGATACGCATGGAAAAAACCCCGGCAGGGGCGGCATCGGGTGCAACGAAGCCGCATGGTTGGCGGCCGTGGCATTTCGTGAAGGGCCGGCCATGGATGATCGCGGCGCTGGCCATCCTCGTCGCCTGCATGGTGGTGTTGTCGGCTTTCGGCATGCGCCCGACCACCGCGTTGCTGCTCGGCTTCGACCTGGCCGCGGTGGTCTACCTGGGCAGCCTGGCGCGCCTGTTCAACCGGGCCACGCCGGACCACATGCGCAGCCGGGCGCAGAAGCTGGATATCGGGCGCTGGGGCGTGTTGTGGGGCGGCGTGCTGTTGTCCGCGGTGGTACTGGCCGCGCTGGGCAACGAACTGCACGCGGCCAAGGGAGGCGGCATGCTGGCGCTGGCGGTCGGTGTGCTCAGCGTGGTCCTCAGCTGGCTGTTCCTCAACATGATGTTCGCGCTGCACTATGCGCATGGCTACTACGGCGATCTCGGCGGCAAGCATGCCGGACTGGAATTTCCCGATACGCCCAGGCCCGACTACTGGGATTTCGCCTACTTCTCGATCGTGATCGGCATGACCTTCCAGGTCTCCGACGTGCAGATCAGCAGCAAGTACCTGCGCCGCGTGGTACTGCTGCACAGCGTGATCTCGTTCTTCTTCAACGTGTTCATCATCGCGATCACGGTGAACATCGTGGCTGGACAGGGCGGCTGAGCGTTCGACACCGGCAGGCGCAACTGTCGGTGGCTTCTGCCGCGCAGCGCACAGGCGGATACTTGGCCGGTTTCCACTGCGGGCCACCATGCCATGCAAACCGCGTTCGCCAGCCGGCTCGGCATCGAGCATCCGCTGATCCAGGCTCCGATGTCCGGCTCGACGCCACCGGCGCTGGTGGCCGCCGTATCGAACGCGGGTGCGCTGGGTTCGCTTGGCGCCGGTTATCTCGAAGCGCAGGCGATCCTTGATCAGGCGGCGCGGATCCGTGCGCTCGGTGAGCGACCGTATGCGATCGGCCTGTTCGTGCTGCCGGACGAATTCGCGGCCGACATGGCCGCGGTGGCGAAGGCGCGCGCACAGCTCGATGCGCTGATGGCGCGCGAAGGTCTCGACGTGTGCACCAGCCTGCCGTCACGCTGGGCGCCGCGCTTCTCCGAGCAGTTCGCCGCGCTGTGCGAGGCGCGCCCGGCGGTGGCGATCTTCGCGTTCGGGGTGATTGCTCCGGCGCAGATGCGTGAGCTGCACCAGCGTGACATCTATGTGATCGGCACCGCCACCACGGTGGCCGAGGCGCGCGCCTGGGCCGAGGCCGGCGCCGACGCGGTGTCCATGCAGGGCGCCGAGGCTGGCGGCCATCGCGGCAGCTTCCTGCACGAGGCCGAGGACGCGATGATCGGCTTGTTCGCGCTGCTGCCGCTCGCCGTGCGGGCGGTCGACATTCCGGTGATCGCCGCCGGCGGCATCATGGACGGCCGCGGCCTGCTGGCGGCCGAAGTGCTCGGCGCGGCGGCCAGCCAGCTTGGCACCGCCTTCCTCGCCTGCCCGGAGTGTTCGGCGGCCGAGGCGTGGAAGCGCGACCTGCCGCTTGCCGAGGAATACCGGGTCACCACCATCCGCAGCTTCTCCGGTCGCGCCGCGCGCGGCTTGCGCAACCGCTTCGTCGAGGCCATGCCCGAGGCGGCGCAGGGCTTGCCGTATCCGGTGCTGAATGCGCTCACTGCGCCGTTGCGCCGTGCCGCCGCGGAAGCCGGGCGCGGCGACCTGCTGTCCGAATGGTGCGGCCAGGCTGCCGCCCTGGTGCGTCCGCAGCCAGCCGCCGAACTGGTGGCGCGGTTGATGCACGAATACCGGCTGGCCAGGCGCACGCTGGCGGGTTGAGCGAGCGCAGCTGCGGGCCGCCGCCTTGACGTGCCGTTGCGGTTGCGCGGTTATACTGCGACCGCGCCATTTCGCGCTGCGATCCCGCATCGAGGCCCATCCTCTTGAGCACAGCCCGTACCCACAAGGCCGTCACCACGGCCGCCCTGCGCAAGTCGGTCATCGACGCGCTCGAAGAACTGAAGGCCAAGGACGTGCGCGAGATCGACGTCCGCGGCAAGACCTCCATCGCCGACCTGCTGGTGATCGCCTCCGGCACCTCGGCCCGCCACGTCAAATCCATCGCCGACGAAGTGGGCAAGTTCGCCAAGAAGGCGGGCGTGATGCCGCTGGGCGTGGAAGGCGAGGCGGAAGGCGAATGGGTGCTGGTCGACCTGGGCGACGTGATCGTCCACGTGATGCTGCCGCGCATCCGCGAGTTCTACGGCCTGGAGCGGCTGTGGACGGTGGGTGACCACGGGCACGAAGCCGACGCCGCACAAGCGGGCTGAGCCCGACCCACGGCATGCGCGCGCGCCTGATCGCGGTCGGTGAACGCATGCCCGGCTGGGTGGCGGAAGGCTTTGCCGAATACCGCAAGCGGCTGTCGCACGAGCTACCGCTGGAACTGGTCGAACTGAAGCCAGGCAACCGCGGCAAGGGCCGCGACGATGCGCGGGCGATCCAGGACGAGGGCGCGGCGATTCTCGCGGCGTTGCCGCACGACATCCACGTCGTCGCGCTCGATGGCCGTGGCAAGCCGTGGTCCAGCGAGGAGCTGGCCGCGCAGCTGGCGAAGTGGCGCATGGCCGGGCGTGACCTGGCGTTCCTGATCGGTGGCCCCGACGGCCACGCGCCCGAGGTGCTGGCACGCGCCGAGCAGCGCTGGTCGCTGGGGCCGCTCACCTTGCCGCACATGCTGGTGCGGCTGGTGCTGGCCGAGCAGTTGTATCGCGCCACCACGATCGCGTCCGGCCACCCGTATCATCGTGCCTGACCCCCACGGAACCTGCCCGCCATGTCCTTCCAGATCCGCCAGGCCACCATGCTCGACCTCGATACGCTGGCGCCGCTGTTCGACGGCTACCGCCAGTTCTACGGCCAACCGGCGGACCTGGCGCGGGCGCGGGATTTCCTGGCCGAGCGCTTCCACCACCACGAGTCGCTGGTCCTGCTGGCGCTGGACGAGCATGGCGCGGGGCTTGGTTTCACCCAGCTGTATCCGTTGTTTTCCTCGGTGCGCACCGTGCGCACCTGGCTGCTCAACGACCTGTTCGTGGCCGCGACGGCGCGGCGGCAAGGCGTGGGGGCCGCGTTGCTGAAGGCGGCCGCGGAGCATGCGCACGCGCTGGGCGCGGCCAGCCTGTCGCTGTCCACCGCGCTGGACAACGCGCCGGCGCAGGCGCTGTACGAATCGCTGGGCTGGCAGCGCGACCGCCAGTTCTGCGAATACAGCCTGACGCTGTGACGCCGGCGCTCCACCTCGCCTCGCAATCGCCGCGTCGGCGCCAGTTGCTGGAACAACTCGGTGTGGATTTCGCCGTGCTCGACGTCGACGTGCCCGAGCAGCGCGCGCCAGGCGAATCGCCACGGGACTACGTGAGCCGGGTGGCGCGCGACAAGGCGCGCGCCGGCCTCGCGGCACTGGCACCTGCAGGCGACGCGCGAGTGCTCGGTGCGGACACCGAGGTGGTGCTGGACGATGAAGTATTCGGCAAGCCGCGCGATGCCGCCGACGCGGCGGCGATGCTGCGCCGGCTGTCGGGCCGCACGCATGCGGTGATTTCGGCGGTGTGGCTGGTCGGCGTCGGCGGCGAGCAGTGCGAGGTGTGCGTGTCGCAGGTGCGCTTCGCCACGCTGGACGAGCCGGCCATCGCCGCCTACGTCGCCACCGGCGAGCCGTTCGGCAAGGCCGGCGGGTACGCGATCCAGGGCCGCGGCGCGGCGATGGTCGCGCACCTCGACGGCAGCTATTCCGGAGTGATGGGCCTGCCGCTGTTCGAGACCGCGCGGCTGCTGCGCGCTGGCGGGATCAGCCCGGCGGGTTGACCGCCACGAACCAGGCGGCGGTGGCCAGCAGGTTGTTGACGCCATGCGCCAGCACCGTCGGCCAGATCGAGCCCGCACGCAGACGCAGGCCGGCCAGCAGCAGCGCCAGCAACAGCAGGTTCGGCAGCGCGTACCACTGATACTCCAGCCCTGGCAGATGCACCAGCGCGAACAGCAGTGAGCTGACGGCCACCGCCCAGCCGACCGGCCAGCGCTTCATCAGGGCCGACAGCAGCACGCCGCGGAACAGCAGTTCCTCCACCAGCGGCCCCACGCCCACCACCACCACCAGCAGTGGCAGGCGCAGGCCCAGTGGAGTACGCCCGCCGATCTGCTGGATGTCCTGGGTCACCGTGTGGCCCTGGGCCAGCCACTCGGTCAACAGCGCACCGAGGAACGGCGCCGCCAGTCCGACCAGCACCGCCAGCGCGAAGAACAGCGGCTGGCGCGGCGGCGTGAAGCCGAAACCCGGCGGCTGCGCCAGCGGCCACAGCGCCGGCCAGGTGCGGCGAGCCAGCCACAGGGTGAGCGGCGCGGCCACGCCTAGCGACAGTATCGCCAGCAATGCCTGCATCGCCGGCTGCGTCAGCGTCGTGCGGATGGTTGCCTCGATGCCCGGGCCGCCGTCGCGCAAAGCCGCCGTCACCGCGATCGCCGACGCGAACAGGAAGCTGACGGCGAACTGCAGCGCGAAGTAGGTGACGATGATGCCCACGGTGGCGCGCAGGCCGGGCGCGGCGCGGTCGGCCTGTGATGAGGGTGGCGAATCCAGGGGCGACAGTGGCGAGACCTCGGTGCTGCTGATTTGCATGCGGTGACCATCGCTTGTGGCGGAGAGCGGCGCAAGCTGCGCCTTCAAGCTAGTGGCTGGGAGGCCGACCGCGCAACCCTGCCGATCGGCAGGATCACACGCGGCCTGCAGGCCGGGTGCTCAGACCAGCATCGCGCGGCCGACGCCGATGCAGGCCAGCACCAGTAAGGCGGCCCAGCCGGACATGCCGACCAGGTAGCCGGGGCCGCGTCTGGCCGGATCCTTCAGGTAGGCCAGCGCGTACCACACGCGGCCGGCGACCCACACCAGCCCGGCCACTCCGGCCCAGCCGCTGAAGCCGTAGTGCGCCGCCAGCCACAGTGTGGGCAGGAACATCACCGTGTTCTCCAGCGTGTTCATCTGCACCCGGTAGGCGCGTTCGAACGCGGGGTGCCCGCTGGTGGCCGGCGCCTTGATGGCGTATTTGCCGCGGGCATGGCCGACGGCCCACATGGTGCCGAACAGCAACAGCACGGTGAGCAGAGTGACCAGGGCGGGCAGGTGGGTCATGCTGGAATCCTCACAAGGAGTCGCCTACTTTAGCGGCAGCGCGCGGCGTGGCGTGACCCTGGCCCACGCGTTATCGTCGCCCCGCGGCGTCGGGGCGGATGCATCGGTCAACGAGGGGTTCCTATGGATTGGCGGAAAGGCGGCAGCAGCAGCAATGTGGAGGTCGACAGCGGCGGCGCTGGTCCGCGCTTCGGCGGCGGACGGATGGGCCTGGGCGGGCTGATCGTGCTGGCGCTGCTGGGCTGGATCTTCTTCAAGAATCCGCTGGCGCTGCTGGACCAGAGCGGCGGCCTGCCAGGCGCCCAGACGCAGACCGGGCAGCCCGTCCAGGTCGATCCCGAGCAGCAGGCTTTCGTCAGCGCGATCCTGCATTCGACCGAACAGAGCTGGGGGCAGATTTTCCAGGCGCATGGCGCGACCTATGTCGAGCCCAAGCTGCACCTGTTCAGCGGCGGCGTGAACACGGCCTGCAGCGGCGCCACCACAGCGGTGGGGCCGTTCTACTGCCCGGGCGACCAGAAGGTGTACCTGGACCTGGCGTTCTTCCAGCAGTTGCAGGGCGAGCTGCACTCCTCCGGCGATTTTGCCCGCGCCTACGTGATCGCGCACGAGGTCGGCCACCACGTGCAGAAGCTCACCGGCGTGTTCGACAAGGTGCGTCAGCTGCAACAGCGCGGCGTGCCGATGGATGGTGCCGACGGCCTGTCGGTACGGCAGGAACTGCAGGCGGACTGCTACGCCGGCGTGTGGGCCAACCACAGCCAGCAGGAGCTGAACTGGCTGCAGCCGGGCGACATCGAGTCGGCGCTCAACGCGGCCAGCCACATCGGCGACGATGCCCTGCAGCAGCAGGCGCAGGGCCGGGTGCGCCCGGATACGTTCACCCACGGCACCTCGGCGCAGCGCGTGAAGTGGTTCAAGGCCGGCTTCGGCAGCGGCGACGTCGCCCAGTGCAACACCTTCGCCGGTGAGCCATGAGTTCTCAAGCAGGCAGCCGCAAAACGACTGCCTGCTTTCAAAGCCCCTCCCCTGCTTGCAGGGGAGGGTAGGGAGGGGTGGCTTTTGCTGCGCAGCCGCTGCCCGCTGCTCTAGAATCCGCCTCCTGCGCGCCTCGGGGCGCCCCCGGCCAATCCGATGGAACATCCCTGCCTGCGTTGCGGTGCCTGCTGCGCGTACTTTCGCGTGGCGTTCCATTGGTCGGAAGCGGAAGCCTTCCTTGGCGGCAGCGTGCCGCCGGAACTGACCGAGAAGCTCGATCCACACCGCCTGGCAATGCGCGGCACCAACGCCGCGCAGCCGCGCTGCGTGGCCTTGCAGGGCACGGTGGGCCAGGCGGCGCATTGCGGCATCTACCCGCAGCGGCCCTCGGTATGCCGCGAGGTGCAGCCGTCGTGGGAGTTCGGCACGGTCAGCCCGCAGTGCGACAAGGCGCGCCTCGCGCACGGCCTGCCGGTGCTGACGCCGGAGGACTGGCTCGACCCGTTCGACGCTGGTGAACCGCCGCTGCCGCAGAGCGCCTGAGCGCGCTGCGGCGTCTGATACTAATTTGCGTTCAATGATATAGAAGTTATCCACTTGAAGCCGGTCAAAGACTGGGTTTGGTCGTGATCGAC
>NZ_JBYTEM010000018.1:0-81618 GCF_058789735.1 Rhodanobacter sp. FW106-PBR-R2A-1-15
GCTCCGCCAGTCGCTTCACCGTGGCCTTGTCGTTGCCGATCAGTGTCTTCACTTGCCATCTCCCTTCCAGGCGATGGCAAGAGTATATCTAGTTTATTGAACGCAAGTTGGTATGAGTCGTCGCATAAACCGCAGCGACTGGCATGGTTCATAGACTTCGCTGCACCGCGCTCAGGACGAACGGGCTTCCCTGCTGACTACAGGCCGACTCAACGGCATGAGGTGGCCAGGCCGGTCAAGGACGGATGCCATCCATCCTGACCCTGGCTATTCGTGCAGCTGCGCCTGCGGCACGTCCGCCGAGCCTTCCTCGCGGTCGCGGTACAGCGCGGCGCGTACCAGCAGCATCAGGGTGATCGGGGTGGTCAGGGTGAGAAACACGCCGATCAGGATCTCGTAGAAGATCGGCCGGCCGTGCAGCACCGAGAAGCAGGTGATCGAGCCGGCCAGCATGAAGAATGTGCCCAGAGTGGTGCCCAGGGTCGGCGCGTGCACGCGCTGGTAGAAGTTCTTCAGACGCAGCAGGCCGAGCGAGCCGACGAAGGCGAACAGCGCGCCCAGCATGACGAACACGGCGACCAGGATCGCCGCCCACGGCGGCAGCGCGTCGAGAGGGCTCATTCGATCACCTGCCCACGCATCAGGAATTTCGACAGTGCCACCGTGCCGGCGAAGCCGAGCAGCGCGATGATCAGCCCGGCCTCGACGTAGAGCAGGCTGCCGCTGCGGATGCCGATGGTGAGCAGCAGCAGCATCGCGTTGACGTACAGCGCGTCCAGCGCCAGCACGCGGTCCTGCGCGCGCGGGCCGCGCACCATGCGGATGATCGAGAAGCTCATCGCCAGCAGCAGCAGGATCTGCGCGGCGATGACGGCGGCGGTGAGCAGGCCGTGGCTCATTGGAAGATCTCCAGCAGGGGGCGTTCGTAGCGCTGCTTGATGGTGTCGATCCAGCCCGCCTCGTCGACCAGATCCAGCACGTGGATCAGCAGGATGTTCGCGCTCGGGTCGTAGCTGACCCAGATGGTGCCCGGCGTGGAGGTGATGATGCACGCCAGCACGGCGAGGCCGTGGCGATCGGTGAGCTGCAGCGGGATCGCCACGAAGCCGGAGCGCGCGCGGCGGTCGCGACGCAGGATCAGCCGGCCCACCGCCAGGTTCGAGCGGAAGATGTCCAGCACCACGCGCAGGAACAGCCCGCCGAGCAGCGGGTAGTTGCGCAGCTGCGCCTTCGGCGGACGCAGCAGGCCGAACATCTTCCCCAGCGAGATGCCCAGCAGCGCGCCGAGCAGGATCGTGCCGGGCGCGACGCTCTGGCTCAGCAGCAGCCAGATCAGCAGCAGCAGCGCGGACAGGATCGGGTACGGCAGCCAGCGGCGGATCATGGCGGCACCTGCGCCGGCGGCAGCACTGCGTGGATGTAGCCGGCCGGCGCATGCAGCTGGCCGGCGGTGTCGCGCAGATAGCGCAGCGGCGCCTCGACCAGCACGGTCAGCAGCAGGCACAGGCCGAGCAGCACTGCGATGGAGGCGCTCTCCACCAGCCTTACCTTCGGGAAGATCCGCTCCGGCTCGACCCAGAAAATCTGGATGCCGGCGCGGCACAGCGCGATCACCGTGCAGAAGCCGGCCACAATGATCAGCGCGAACAGCAGCCCCGCGCCAGGCCGCGCGCCGGCTTCCAGCATCGGCGTCAGCATGGCCAGCTTGGCGAGGAAACCCGACAGCGGCGGCAGCCCGGCCAGCAGCAGCGCGCAGGCGAGGAAGCTGGCGCCGAGCATGGCGATCGGCGCGGAGATCACCACCCGGCTCTCGTCCTCCTGCGCGTACAGGCTTTCGTTGGTGGCGGGTTCGCCCGGCTGCTCGTACGGCTCCAGGCTCAGCGTGTCGTCGGTGTCGTCGTCGCCGTCGGAGGCGAGCAGGCCGGCGAGCAGGAAGAACGCGGCGATCGCCAGCGTGGAGACCACCAGGTAGGCCAGCGCGCCGGTGGTCACCGCCGGCTGCTGCAGGCCGATCGCGCCGAGCAGGGTGCCGGAGGAGAGCAGCACGTTGTAGCCGGCCAGCTTGGCCAGGTCGCGCGCGCCGAGCATGCCGACGGTGCCGGCAACCACGGTGGCCACGCCGCCCCACAGCATCCAGCCGCTGCCGAAGTGGGCCGACGCCGGACCGGCGCCATCGCCGAACAGCAGCAGGCCGAGCCTCAGCAGCACGTAGATGCCGACCTTGGTCATCAGCGCAAACATCGCCGCCACCGCCGGCGACGCCGCCGCATAGGTGCGCGGCAGCCAGAAGCCCAGCGGCCACATCGCGGTCTTGATCAGGAACGCCACGCCGAGCAGCGCCGCGCCCGCGTGCAGCAGCGCGCGGGTGCGCTCGGGCACGTGCGGGATCAGCTCGGCCAGCGCGGCCATGTTCAGCGTGCCGGTAACGCCGAAGATCAGGCTGACGCCGAGCAGGAACAGCATCGAGGCGGTCAGGTTCACCGCGATGTAGTGCAGCCCCGCACTGACCCGCCGCGCGCCCGAGCCGTGCAGGGCGAGGCCGTAGGACGCCGCCAGCAGCACCTCGAAGAACACGAACAGGTTGAACAGGTCGCCGGTGAGGAAGGCGCCGTTCAGGCCCATCAGCAGGAACTGCAGCAGCGGCTGGAAGTGGCCGCCGCGATGCTGCCAGCGGCCCAGCGCGTACGGCAGCAGCGCCAGCGCCAGCACGCCGTTCAGCAGCACCATCAGCGCCGACAACCGGTCGGCCACCAGCACGATGCCGAAGCGCGCCGGCCAGTCGCCGATGCGGTACACCGCGGCCAGCGCACCTTCACCAGCCACCGCATGCATCAGCGCCGCGGCCAGCAGCACCAGCGCGCTGCACGAGGCGACGCTGAGCGCCAGCACCGTGCGCCGGTGCTTCTCGCCCACCAGCAGCTGCAGCGCGGCGATCAGCAGCGGCGTGACGATGGGCGCGATCACCAGATGGTTCATGCGCTGCCGTCCTCGCCGTCGACGTGGTCGTTGCCGGTCAGCCCGCGCGAGGTCAGCAGCACCACCAGGAACAGCGCGGTGGTGGCAAAACCAATGACGATCGCGGTGAGCACCAGCGCCTGCGGCAACGGGTCCGCGTACTGTGCAATGTCGCCGGCCGCGTCGCGCAGCACCGGATCGGCGCCGGTGCGCAAACCGCCGATGGAGAAGATGAACAGGTTAACGGCGTAGGAGATCAGGGTCAGTCCGATGATCACCTGGAACGTGCGCGGACGCAGCAGCAACCACACGCCGGAGGCGGCAAGTATTCCGATCGAAGCGGCAAGCACCAGTTCCATCAGCCCTCCCCTTCCGCCGGAGCCGCCGGCTGGCGCGGGCGACGCAGCGACTGGTGCGCCAGCGCGATCAGCATCAGCGTGGTGGCGCCCACCACCACCACGAACACGCCCAGGTCGAACAGCACCGCCGAGGCCAGCGGCAGCTCGCCCAGCACCAGCAGCTCGACGTGGCGGAAATACGAGGTGAGGAATGGACGGCCAAACGCCAGCGAGCCCAGCCCGGTGCCGGCCGCCAGCAGCAGGCCCAGCCCGATCCAGCGCACCGGCAGCACGCGCAGATGCGCCTCCACCCAGCGCGCGCCGCGCGCCATGTACAAAAGGATCAGCGCCACCGACACGGTGATGCCGGCCACGAAGCCACCGCCCGGCAGGTCGTGCCCACGCAGGAACAGGTGCAGGCCGAACAGCACGATTACCGGCGACATCAGCTGGATGATCAGGCCGGGGATCATCAGGTAGTCGGTCAGCGAATGATCCGCGGCGCGACCGGGTCCGCTCGCCCCCAGCGCCGTCTGCAGGCGCTGCTGCGCCGGCGCGTTGATGCTTTCGGCGGCGGGGCGGAAGCGGCGCAGCAGGGCGAACACGGTCAGCGCCACGATCGCCAGCACGCTGATCTCGCCCAGCGTGTCGAAGCCGCGGAAATCAACCAGGATCACGTTGACCACGTTGTGGCCGCCGCCTTCGGCGTACGCCCGTTCGAGGAAGAAGCGCGAGATCGAGTCGGCCACCGGATGCATCATCGCCGCATACGCCAGGCTGGCCACGCCCAAGCCCACCGCCGTTGCGATGACCATGTCGCGGCGGCGCCGGAAGCGGTGCGTGCGGCTCTCCGCCGCCAGCCCCTCGATGCGCTTGGGCAGCCAGCGCAGGCCAAGCAGGATCAGGATGGTGGTGACCACCTCGATCAGCAGCTGGGTCGCCGCCAGGTCCGGCGCCGACAGCCACACGAAGCTCACGCACGACACCAGCCCCGCACCGCCGGTGAGCACCAGCGCGGCGAGGCGGTGGAACTTGGCCTGGCTTGCCGCGCCGATCGCGCAGGCCGCGCCGAGCAGCCACAGCAAGGCGAACGCCGGGTCCACGCTGGACCAGCGCGGCTGGAAGCCGAACGGCGCGCTGGTGGCCGCCAGCGTGCCGGCGACCAGTGCCAGCAGCACGATCAGCAGCAGCTGCGGCTGCAGCCGGCGGCTCGGGTAGCGGCGCTCGATCCGCTGCGGCAGGTCCGCCGCGACCACCGCCATCACCCGCTCGAAGATGCGCTTGCCGCTGAATCGCCCGGTCAGCGGCGCCGTCTCCAGCGCGGCGAAGCGCCGGCGCAGGCTGACGAACAGCAGGCAGCCGGCGACGAATGCGAGCACGCTCATCAGCAGCGGCGTGGTCACGCCATGCCACACCGCCAGGCTGTACTCCGGCAGCTGGCCGGCGCCCAGCACCGCGCTGGCCGCCGCGCGCAGCGACGGGCCGATCACCCGCGCCGGCAGCATGCCCACCAGCAGGCAGGCCAGCGCCAGCAGGCCGATCGGCACGCGCATCCACAGCGGCGGCTCGTGCGGCTCCCGCGGCAAGGTGGCGGGTACGCGGCCGAAGAACACGCCACGCACGAAACGGATCGAATAGGTCACGCCGAACGCGCTGGCGGCCACCGCGAGCACCACCGAAATCGCGTTGAGCAGCGGCCCCTGGCGCGCGGCCAGCGTCTCGGCGAAGAACATCTCCTTCGACAGGAAACCGTTCAGCAGCGGCACCCCGGCCATCGCCGCACCGGCGATCAGCGCCAGCGTCGCAGTGACCGGCATGAAGCGGCGCAACCCGCCGAGCTTGCGCAGGTCGCGCGTGCCGGCCTCGTGATCGACCGCGCCGGCGGCCATGAACAGCGAGGCCTTGAAGGTGGCGTGGTTGACGATGTGGAAGATCGCGGCGACCACGCCCAGCGCGCTGCCCAGGCCGACCAGCATGGTGATCAGGCCGAGGTGGCTGATCGTCGAATAGGCCAGCACGCCTTTCAGGTCCTGCTCGAACATCGCCGCGTACGCACCCAGCACCAGCGTGACCAGGCCGGTGCCGCCGACGATCCAGAACCACGCGTCGGTGCCGCCCAGCACCGGCCAGAAGCGCACCAGCAGGAACACGCCGGCCTTCACCATGGTGGCCGAATGCAGGTAGGCCGATACCGGCGTGGGCGCCGACATCGCCTGCGGCAGCCAGAAATGGAACGGGAACTGCGCGCTCTTGGTGAACGCGCCGAGCAGGATCAGCAGCAGCGTGGGCAGGTACAGCGCATGCGTGCGCACCGCATCGCCCGCGGCGAGGATCGTGTCGAGGTCGTAACTGCCCGCGATATGACCCAGCAGCAGCATGCCGGCGAGCAGGCACAGGCCGCCGCCGGAGGTGACCACCAGCGCCATCCGCGCGCCGTCGCGGGCCGAGACGCCGTGGTGCCAGTAGCCGATCAGCAGGAACGAGAACAGGCTGGTCAGTTCCCAGAAGAACACCAGCTGCACCACGTTGCCGGACATCACGATGCCCAGCATCGAACCCATGAAGGCCAGCAGCAGCGCGTAGAAGTGCGCCAGCGGATCGTCCGCCGGCATGTAGTAGCGGGCGTAGATGCCCACCAGCGCGCCGATGCCGCAGATCAGCAGCATGAACAGCCAGGCGAAGCCATCCACCCGCAGCACCAGGTCCAGGCCCAGCCCGGGCGCCCACGCAATCACCTGGCGCAGGGCGTCGCCGCCGGCGATGGCCGGGTACAGCCACAGCGACAGCAGCAGGCCGAGCAGCGCAGTGGCGGTCATCAGCCACACCGCCACGCGGCGGCCGCGCGGGCGCAACAGCCACAGCGCGGCGACGAACGGCAGGGCGAGGATGGTGCTTGGCAGGATGGCGTCAGGCATCAGTCGCGGTGCTCGCTCGAAAGATTGTCGGTGGTGTCTCCGGCAGAAAAACCGGGGCATCGCACCCTGGCCTTTTCATGAGCGTCCGCGCACTTCAGCGGATGGAACGCCTGCAAGTCGCGGTATCGCGGGCCGCCGTTGCGGCAGCCCGAATGACTCCACGTCGCTTCGCCCGATTCTATAGGCCGGGCCGAGTGGCGGGCAAATCCGCCGCGCCGGCCCGCGATCTCAGCACTTTGCAAGCCGATCGCCGGATAATCGGGCGGCGGCTCGCGGGCCGTGCGAAGGAGCCTGTCGGTGCACATCATCCTGGTGGAAGACGACCCCCAGCTCGGCGCGGCGATCCAGCGCGCGCTGGAACGCCTCGCCTATACGGTCAGCTGGCTGCGCGACGGCCGCGCGGCGCTGCTCGCGCTGCGCGACCAGACCGCCGACCTGGTGCTGCTCGACCTCGGCCTGCCCGGCAAGGACGGGCTCGACGTGCTGGTTGAGACCCGCCGCACGCACATCAGGACCCCGGTGATCGTGATGACCGCGCGCGACGGGCTGGACGACCGCGTGCGCGGCCTCGATGCCGGCGCCGACGACTACCTGGTGAAACCGTTCCACGTGGACGAGCTGGCCGCGCGCATCCGCTCGCTGACCCGCCGCGCGCAGGGCCTGGCGGCGAACCGCATCGAGGCCGGTGCGCTGAGCCTGGACCTCGGCACCTCCGAGGTGAGCTTCCGCGGCGAGCGGGTCGAGCTGACCAAGCGCGAATTCGCCCTGCTGCAGATCCTGATGGAACGCGCCGGCCGGCTGGTGCGCCGCGAGAACCTGGAGAACTCGCTGTACGGACTGGACAACATGGTCGGCTCCAGCGCGCTGGAGGTGCTGGTGCACACGCTGCGCCGCAAGCTGAGCTTCGACACCATCCAGACCGTGCGCGGCTTCGGCTACATGATCCCGCGGGAGCCGCAATGAAGTGGGCGAACCCGCTGAAGTCGGCGAGCCTGCACGGCCGGCTGCGCTGGCTGGTCATCGTGGTGCTGGCCGCGGTGCTGCTGCCGCTGGGCGTGCTCAGCTTCAAGCGCACCGCCCGCGAAGTGGGCGAACTCTCCGACGGCCGGCTGGCGCAGTCGGCGCGCACGCTGCAGGTGCTGGTCGCACAGGCCGACCTGGAGGCGCTGCAGCACCGCGACCCCGACCGCGTGCTGGTGCCGATCGAGGCCGGCCTCATCGGCAGCCCGCCGCGGCAACGCTATACCTACGAATCCGAGGTCGGCTTCCAGGTGTTCGAACCCGGCGGCCGCCTGGTGCTGGCCACCGCCAACCTCGCCGGCATGCCGCCGCCGCAGGCCGGCGACGCGGATTTCCAGGACGTATGGTTGGGAACGTACCGCTGGCGCGTGTTCACCCTGCACGACGCGGCGAGCCGCGTGGTGATCCGCACCGGCGAGCGCTACGACAGCCGCGACGAGATCATGCACGCGGTATGGCTGGAGCACAGCCTGCCGCTGCTGGTCGGGCTGCCGCTACTGGCCCTGCTGGTGGGCTGGGCGATACGCCGCGGGCTGCGCCCGCTCGAAGCGCTGACCCGCGCGTTGTCGTCGCGGGAGCCGGGCAGCCACGAGCCGGTGCTGCTGCGCGACGCGCCGCTGGAACTGCAGCCGGTGCTGGCGGCACTGAACGAACAACTCACCCGGCTGGAGGATGCGCTGGAGCGCGAGCGCCGCTTCAGCGCCGACGTGGCGCACGAACTGCGCACGCCGCTGGCCTCGGCGATGATCAACCTGGAGAACGCGATGGCCAGCGCCGACCCGGCCGAGGTGGAGCTTGCGCTCGGCAGTGCCCAGCACGTCATCGCCGAGCTGGCCCGGCGGGTCGAACAGCTGCTGGCGCTGGCCCGGCTGGAAGCCGGTGCGGCGTCGGGCCAGCGCATGCGCGTCGACCTGACCGCGGTGGCGACGGGCGTGCTGGAGGAACTCGCGCCGGTGATCGCCGAGAGCGGCGTCGAGCTGAGCGTGGCGCGGCTGGAGCCACGGCTGCTGGTGCACGGCTACGAGGCGGCGCTGGCCGCGCTGCTGCGCAACCTGCTCGAAAACGCGCTGCGCCACGTACCCGCCGGCGGCCAGGTGCAGCTGTCGATCGAGCGTGGCGAACACGCCGCGCTGATCGACGTGATCGACGACGGCCCCGGCATTCCGGCGGAGCGCCGCGCCAGCGTGTTCGCCCGCTTCCAGCGTGAAAGCGGCAGCCGCGGCGACGGCTACGGGCTGGGCCTGTCGATCGTGCAGCGCGCGGCGCAGCTGCACGGCGCCGCCATCGAGCTGCTCGACTCGCCCTACGGCAGCGGCCTGCGCGTACAGGTGGTGATCCCGCTGCCTGACCTCCGCCCGTAGGAAGCCTGACTCACCACTTGTAGGAGCCCGCCAGCGGGCGATGCTTTTGAAGCTGGGATTCGGGATTCGAAAAAAGCAGAGCGTCGCGCATGGCAGCTCTTCCGAATCCCGAATCCCGAATCCCTAATCCCGAATCCCGGCACAAGAGCATCGCCCGCCAGCGGGCTCCTACAGCAAGGCTAGCGATAGGTTCTCAGGGCCGTCCGACGGTGAGCACGGCGAAGCTGTCCGGCTCGATCGGGCGGCGACCGTTGGCCTGACGGGTGGCACCCAGCCGCGCGGCGGAGAGATACAGCCGGTGCAGCTTCGCATCCAGCGCGAGCGTGCGCGCACTCGCCTGGGTGGGCACCGTCGCCGTTACCGTGTAATGGTCCGGGTCGTCCTCGTGCACCGCGGTGATCGTGCCGCTCTGGCCATTGGCGCTGTAGATCATCGCCTCGGCCCCGTCGAACACCACCGCGTCCGGGCCGTCGCCGATCGGCACGTCGGCCACGTGATGGCCGTCCACCGCATCGAGCACCGTCATCGTGCGGTTGTCGCATACCGCGAACAGGCGATGGTGCGCATGGTCCAGGGCCAGCCCGCTGGGCGATTCGCACGGCGCCAGCGGCCAGGTCTGCAGCAGCTTGTCCTGGAGCGAATCCAGCTGCACCAGCTCGGACTTGTCCTCGATGTTCACGTAGACGCGGCCGCTGCCATCGGCCACCGCGAACTCCGGCTTGCCGGGCAACGCGATGCTGCCGACCACCGCGTTCTTCGCCGGGTCGATCACGCTGGCGCTGGCGCTGTGGCCATTGAAGGTCAGCACGTGATGCGAGGCGCCGTCGTAGAGGACCGCATCGGGGTTCTGGCCGGTGCCGGTGATCGTCGCCACGGTCTTCAGCGAGGCCAGGTCGAACACCGTCACCGACGCGCTCGCGCCGTCACTGACGAAACCACGGTGCAGCTCGTCGGCGAGCGCGATGCCGTGCACGCCCGCGGTGCCGGGGATCGTGCCGATCTGCTTGCCGCTGTCGACGTCGACCACCAGCACGCGGTCGCCGCGGCTGACGAACAGATGGCGACTGGGCGCATCGAACGCCAGGTAATCCCAGCCGCCCGGTCCACCCAGCGCCAACCGCGAGAGCAGCTGCGGAGCCGGCGGCGATGCCGCCGACGCGGCAGCCAGGGGAAGCACCGCCAGCGCCAGCAGCGCAGCGGGCAGCAGCTTGCGGATCGGTCGCGGCATGGTCGGCACCTTTGATAGAAAGAGAGGGCAAACGAACACCTGGTGGGCGCCGAGCCTCAGCTGCTTGAAGCCCCTCTCCCGGCGGGAGAGGGGTTGGGGAGAGGGTTCGGGCGAAGCACGAAGTCCCAACTCTTGGCATGCCGGTGACTCGTTGCTTCGCCCGAACCCTCATCCGGCCCTACGGGCCACCTTCTCCCAGAGGGAGAAGGGAGCGGCCAGCTGAAGCCCAACTCATCAGGAACAAGCATGGACGCGCTCGCTTACGCCGGCCTTAGCCCGCTGCCGCATCGCGCCGGCGCAGCAGCGCGTACAGCACCGGCATCACCAGCAGCACCAGCGGCACCTGCACCAGCAGGCCGGCGATGATCGCCACCGCCAGCGGCTGCTGCATCTGCGAGCCCTGGCCGATGGCCAGCGCCAGCGGCAGCAGGGTCAGCATCGCGGCCAGCGTGGACATCAGGATCGGCCGCGCGCGGTGCTGCCCGGCCGCGTGCAGGGCCTCGTGCAGCGGCGCTTCGGCGGCGGCCTGCTCCAGCTCGGAGAAATAGAAGATCGCCACCTCGGTGACGATGCCGACGATCATCGTCATGCCCATCATCGCCGAGATGTTCAGCTCGATGCCGGTCAGCCACAGCGCGGCGAACACCGCCGGGATCGCCAGCAGCGGCATGGCCAGGATGGCGATGGCGACGCGGAAGCTCTCGTACAGGAACAGCAGCAGGGTGAACACCAGCGCGATCGCCGCCAGCATCACGATGGTCAGCCCGCGGAACGCCTGCTGCTGCTGCTGGTACAGGCCGCCGAGCTGGTAGTACATGCCTTTGGGCAGCAGCCCCGGCCGGGCCAGCGCGGCCTTCACGTCGGCCATGGCGGCGCCGAGGCTGCGCCCGCTGATGCGGCCAGTCACCGCCACCATCCGCTTCAGGTTGTCGCGGGTGATCTGCGGCTGGCCCTGCACCTCGCGCAGCGTGGCCACCCGCGACAGCGGCAGCAGGTGGCCGTCGCCGGCGCGGATCGGCAACGCGGCGACCTGCTCCAGCCGCCGGTGCGCACGCTCCGGCAGACGCACGCGCACGCCCACCACCTTGCCGCCTGTCGGCAGCTGGGCCGCCACCGTGCCGTCGATCGCCGCCGCCACCTGGTCGGTGACGCTGGTCGGGTCGAGCCCCTCCAGCGCGGCCCTGGCCGGGTCGACCTGCACGGTCAGCGCATCGCCGGCGGGATTGGTGCCGTTGCGCACGCCGACCACCCCGCTGATCTTGCCGATCGCCCCGGCGACCTTGTCCGCGGTGGCGTTCAGCTGCGCCGGGTCGTCGCCGTACAGCTGCACCTCGATCGGCTGCGGCACCGCCACCAGGTCGCCGATCAGGTCTTCCATCAACTGCGACAGCTCGATGTCCAGCCCCGGCACCTTGTTCTCGACCTCGGTGCGCACCTGGGTCATGACTTCCTCGGTGGGCAGTTGCGAGCCGTTTTTCAGGCGCACGAAGAAATCGCCCTGGTTCGCCTCGGTGAGGCCGCCGCCCAGCTGCAGGCCGGTACGCCGCGAGTAGGTGTCCACGTTGGGATTCGCGCGGATGATCGCCTCCACCTGGTTGAGCAGGCGGTCGGTTTCCTCCAGCGAGGTGCCGGGCTTGGACAGGTAGTCGAGGATGAAGCCGCCCTCGTCCATGGCAGGCATGAAGCCGGTGCCGACGCGGGTGTAGGCCACTGCGCCGACCAGCACCAGCGGCACCACCAGCAGCAGCGCCAGCAGCGGCCGCCGCAGCCAGCGCTGCAGCACGTTCCGGTAACCTTGCATCATGCCCCTGGTAAAGCGGCCTTGCGGATGCTCGACCAGATGGCGCTTGTCCAGGAACCGCTCGGCCAGCAGCGGTACCGCGACCCAGGTCAGCAGCCAGGAAATCACCAGCGCGCTGGCCATGGTCAGCGACAGCGCCTTGAAGAACGCGCCGGTGACGCCGGAAAGGAACGCCAGCGGCAGGAAGATCACCACGGTGGCGGCGCTGGAGCCAGTCAGCGGGCGGGTGAACTCGTGGGCCGCGCCGGCGATGCGTTCGTGCACTTCGCCCTCGCCCTGGTTGAGCCGGCGCATGATGTGTTCGAGCATCACGATCACGTCGTCGATGATCAGGCCCACCGCGGCCGCCATGCCGCCCAGCGTCATCATGTTGAAGCTCATGCCGAGCACGGACAGCAGCAGCACGGTGATCGCCAGCACCGCCGGCACCACCAGCAGCGCGACCAGGATCACCCGCGTGTTGCGCAGGAACACGAACAGCACCAGCCCGGCCAGCAGCACGCCGATCAGGATCGCGTCGCGCACGCTGGTGGCGGCGCCGGTCACCAGCTGGGTCTGGTCGTACCAGTTGGCGATCCGCACGCCGGCCGGCATCTGCGGCGCGTAGTCGGCCAGCCGCTGCCTCACCTCGGCGGCGATCTGCACACTGTTGCCGTCGGGCTGCTGGTAGACCTGCAGCAGCACGGCGTTCTGGCCATCCGCGTTGACGCGGATCCACTGCGGCACGTGGTCGAGGCTGACTTCCGCCACGTCGCCGAGATGCACCACGCCGGCGGGACCGGCGCGGACCACGATGGCGCGCAGCGCCGCCAGGCTCTTCGGCTGGTTGTTCGCCAGCAGCAGGTACAGCTTGTAGTGGTCGGACACGCGGCCCATCGCTTGGATCGTCGCCGCGTGGCCGACCGCGCCGGCGACATCGCCCAGGCTCAGATTCAACGCGCGCAGCTTGCCAGGATCGACATCGGCGTGGAATTCGGCCACCTCGCCGCCCTGCACGTTAACGTTGGCGACGCCGCTGATCCCGCTCAGCAGCGGGCGCAGCTGGTACTCGGCCAGGTCGTGCAGCGCGCTCGGCGACTGCACGTGCGAGCGCAGGCTGTAGGCCAGCACCGGGAAGGTGGTCGGGTCCATGCGGCGGGTGGACAGCTGGGTGCCGGCGGGCAGCTGCGGCAGGATCTGCCCGGCCGCCGCATTGACCTCCTGCAGCGCGCCGGCCATGTCCGCGCCCCAGTCGAACATCACCGCCACCTCGGCACTGCCGCGGCTGGTGGTGGAGCGCACGTCGCGCACGCCACGCACGCGGCGGATCGCCTCCTCCACCGGCGTGGTCACCTGCACCGCCATCTGGTCGGCCGGGCGGTCGCCGGCATCCAGGGTGACCTGCACGCGCGGGAACGCCACGTTCGGGAACAGCGCCACCGGTAGCCGCAGCGCGCTGGCGAGGCCGCCGATCGCCAGCATCAGGGCAAGGAACAGCAGCGAGCGGCGATGCTGCTGCATCCATGCGGCAATGCTCACTTGGCTGACTCCCGCACCGCATCGCCGTCGTTGAGCTCGTAGGCGCCGAGCACGATCACCTTCGCCTGCGCATCGAGCGGGCCCTGCACGCCGACGGTGTCGCCGTCCGGGCTGCGCAGCTTCACCTCGACGCGCTTGGCGTGGCCCTGCTCGGCCACGAACAGGTAGTCGCCGCGCGCATCGTGCAGCACGGCCGCGCGCGGCACCGCCCAGGCGGTGAAATCGTCGGTGCGGATGCGCGCCTCGAGCGCGGCGCCGGCCACCAGGGTCGCGCCGGCGTCGGCGGGCAGCTCGACCTGCGCGCCGAGCAGGCGGGTCTGCGGGTCGATCGCCTGCCCGACCATGCGCAGGGTGCCGGCGAAGGCAGCCGCGTCGCCGTACACGCCGCGCAGCTGTACCGGCATGCCGGCGCGCAGCTTCACGCCGTCCTCCGGCTGCACGCCCAGCTGCGCCACCAGCGCATGCGCCGGGATGAAGGCGAGCAGCGGCGCGTTGGCGGCGAAGCGTTCGCCCAGCCCCACGCTGAGCACACCGACCACGCCGTCGGCCGGCGCGGCCACGATTTCCTGCGCGCTGCCGCCGCCGAGCGCGCGCTGCGCTTCCAGCGCGGCCTGCGCGTCGGCCAGCGCCTTGCGCGCGGCGGCCAGTTGCGACTGCGTGGCCAGCCGCTGCGCCGCCAGCTGTTCGACCCGCTTGAGCTCGCCGCTGGCCAGTTCCAGCGCGCTCTGCGCCTGCAGGTACGCGCTGCGCGCGACGGGATCGGGGGCGATCGTCAGCAGCGGCTGGCCGCGGCGCACGCTCTGCCCGGCCGCCACGCTCAGCGCCACCACCTGGCCGCCATGGCCGAGACTGACCGCGCGCGCGCGCTGCGGATCGCCCGCCGCGCTGCCCCAGGCCTCGACCGTGTCGTGGAAGGTCTGCTGCAGCGGCCGCGCGACGGTCACCAGCACCTGGCCCGCAGCGACCGGCGCATCTTCGTTGGCGGCGTCGTGGCCGCATGCGGCCAGCAGCAGGCACAGCAGCGGCAACAGCAGGAATCGGTTCATGGCGTGGGAGCCTGTGCGGGGGCGGAGGGGCCGGGCGCGGCCAGCGCGGTGTTGCCGAGCAGCGCTTCCAGCGCGATCGACTGGGTGGCCTGTTGCTGCTGCACGGCGAGCAGCTCGAGGTCGGCGGCCAGCGACTGGCTGCGGATCGCCAGCCAGGTCGGCCAGTCCAGCAGGCCCTGCCGCCACGACTGCTCGGCGATGCGGCGGGCGGCGTCCAACTGCTGCGTGTGGGCGGCCAGGCGTTGCTCGTGCTGCGCCAGTGTGGCGAGGTCGGCGGCCAGTCGCTGCATGTCGCTGCGCGTGGTCAGCACGCGCGATTCGTAGTCGCCCTTGAGCTGCTGCCGGGTCGCCCGCTCGATCGCGATGTTGCCGCGGTTGCGGTCGAACAACGGCAGCGTGATGCCGACGGTGAAACCGCGGGTGTAGACGGCGCCGGTGTCGCGCGCGGTGTTGAAGCCGATGTTCAGCGCGGGAAACTGGGCCAGCACGGCGGTGCGCAGTTTCTCCTGCTGCGACTGGTAACCGGCCTGCAGCGCCAGCAGGTCCGGCCGCCGCCGCGGCAGGTCGGCCAGCGCCTGCTGCAATTGCGCCGGCGTCGGCGCGACCCGGTACGGTGCGCCGGCCAGGTCCAGCGTTGCCGTCGGCGCGAGTCCCAGCAGCACGTGCAGGTCGCTGTCGGCCTGGTGCAGCGCCACCGCGTTGTCGGCCAGCTGGCGGCGCACGTCGGCCGCGGCGTTGAGGCCGGCGCTGGCGCTGTCGTAGCTGAGGTTGCCGGCGTCCAGCGCCGACTGGATATAGGGGGTGACCTGTTCCAGCGCGGCCTGCTCGCTGGCCAGCCGCGCCTGCTGCGCGCGCAGGTTCAGCACCTGGTCGAACAACAGCCGTGCCTGCGCCACGGTCTGCCACTCCGCCCACAGCAGGTCGAGGTTCACCTGCTGCGCCTGGCTGCGCGCCGCTGCCTTGCGCGACGAACGGGTCAGCAGGGCGGTGACGTCCTCGCTCAGCCCGAGGTTGAACGCGGTGGTCAGGCCGCCACCCGAATGCTGCGGAAAGTCCTCGCCCAGACTCAGCTGCGGATCGGGCAGCAGGCCGGCCGCGAACGCCTGCGCGCGGGCGATGCCCAGCTCGTCGCGCTTGAGCTTCAGCGGCGGGCTGTTCGCCACCGCCAGCATCGCCGTCTCGGTCACGTCCAGCCCGTCGGCGGGATCGAAGCGATGCGTCGCCAGCGACGGCAGCGGCATCCTGCTGGTGGGCGCGGTCAGTTGCGCCACGTCGGCCGCGCCTTCGCCCGAGCCCAGCGGCAACGGCGCGTAGCTGGCGCAGCCGGACACGAGCAGCGCGAGCGCGACGGCGCACGCCGTGCGCAGGCGGGAAGTCACCGTAGGGGTATGACAGGGCTGGTCGGCATCATGCATGCGGCCATTCTGGAAGCTGCTGCTTAGTTCTTTCTTAACCGCGCCTGCGCTCACGCCGGCGGCCCCACCACGCGCAGCGTGAGGGTGGCGAAGGCGCCGTCGCGGGCGACCGCGGTGATGCGGTAATCGCCGGCTTGCGGCAAGGTGATGGCGATCGCGGCGTCGGCCTCGCTGCTGCCCTGCAGGCGGCCGTTGAGCAGCCATTGCACGCCGGCCTGCGCGCCCAGCGCACGCAGGGTCACGCGCAGCGGCTTGTCGCTGTTCGGCGCGCGGCGCAGGGTGACGCCGTCGATGAGGCCGCTGATGCGGATCGGGCTGGCGCGGTCCAGTGCGTCGGCGGCGCAACCGGGCGCGAGCGGCGGCAGCGCGGAACGGGCGCGGTCGTCCACGCCCAGCCACGGCGTGGCCAGCGCGGGCCAGCGCGCCAGCCGGATCGTGCGCTCGCGGCGGGCGTGGCAGGCACCGCTCAGGCGCTGGCCCTGGTCGTTGACGCGCAGCGTGAGCAGCCCGGCGGACCAGGCGCCGAGCACGCGTTCGGCGAACGTCGGCGGCAACGCGCCGTCGAGCACCCAGGCCGTGCGGTGCTGGCGGCACAGCGCGGGATCGGTGGCGGCGAGCGTGCCGCCGAGCGGCCAGCAGATGGCGACCGACGTCACGCTGGCCGGCCGCGCCGGCGCGCTGGCGTCGCGCTGCGGCAGCATGTCGACGATCTGGAACAGCAGCGGCAAGGCGGTCACCGCGCCGTACTGGCCGGGCGACGGCGTGCCGTCCGGACGACCGATCCACACACCCACCGTCCAGCGGTCGGTAACCCCAAGCGACCAGGCGTCACGGTAGCCGTAGCTGGTGCCGGTCTTCCACGCCACCCGCTCGTGCCGGTTGATCGCGCCGGCCAGCGGCGCGCCCTCGACGTCGGCCGGGTTGTGCGCCAGCACGTCGCGGATGATCCACGCCGCCCCGGGCGACAGCAGCCGGCGCGGCCGCGCAGGTTGTTCCGTCGTGTAACGCGGCGTGCCGGCAATGCCGCCGTTGGCGAACGCGGTGTACGCGCCGACCAGGTTTTCCAGCCGGGTCGACGCGCCGCCGAGGATGATCGACAGGTTCGGCGTCGCGCCGTCCGGCAGGCCCAGGTCGATGCCGCCGTTCGCCAGCCGCGCCACGAAGCGGCCCGGCCCGACCCGGTCCAGCACGTCCACCGCCGGCACGTTGAGCGAGCGCTGCAGCGCCTCGGCCGCGCTGACCGGCCCCGAGAACGCCTCGTCGAAATTGCCCGGCTTGTAGCCGCCGAAATCCTGCGGCGCGTCGACCAGCAGGCTCTGCGAGTGGATCAGCCCGTCGTCCAGCGCCAGGCCGTACAGGAACGGCTTCAGCGTGGAGCCGGGTGAGCGCGGCGCGCGCACCATGTCGACGTAGCCGTGCCGCTGCGGATCGGCGTACTCGCTGGTGCCCACGTAGACGCGCGCCTCCAGCGTGGCGTTGTCCACCACCAGCAGCGCCGCCGAGGTGTGCGCCGGCAGCCGCGACAGGTAGGCGCCGACCCGCTCCTCGGCGGCACGCTGCAGATTCGCGTCGATGGTGCTGGTGATGCGCCGCGCCGCCGGCTGCTCGCGGTGCAGCCGCTCGGCCAACAGCGCGGCGGACAGCGGCGCGCGCAGCGAACGCGCCGCCACCGGCTCGATCGCCGCGTCGCGCACCTCGGCCACGCTCCACACGCCGAGGTCGCGCATGCGCCCGAGCACCTTGTCGCGCGCGGCGCGCGCCGCCTGCGCGTGGCGGTCCGGGCGCAGCCGGCTGGGCGACTGCGGCAGTACGGCGAGCAGCGCCGCCTCAGCGTGCGACAGCCGCGCCGCCGGCTTGCCCAGGTACGCCCATGAGGCCGCCTCCACGCCTTCGATCGGGCCGCCGAACGGCGCGTGGTTGAGGTAGAGGTCGAGGATCTGCGCCTTGCTGAGGTGCGCCTCCAGCTGCAGCGCGCGCAGGATCTGCACCAGCTTGCCGCGGAACGTGTGCGGAATCGGCTGGATGATCCGCGCCACCTGCATGCTCAGCGTGGAACCGCCCGAAACGATGCGGCCGTGGCGCAGCCCGCCGCCCAGCCCGCGCAGCAGCGCATACGGGTTGACCCCGGGGTGGCGGTAGAACCAGCGGTCCTCGTAGTTCAGCAGCGCCTGCAGGTACAGCGGCGACACCTGCTTCGCGGTGGTCGGGTAGCGCCATACGCCGTCGCTGTCGGCAAACGCACGCAGCGGCGTGCCGTCGCGCGCCAGCACCACCGTGCTGCCGGTGTCGGGCGCGGGGAGGTGCAGCGGGAACAGGCGGTCGAGGGCGAAGGCAGCGAGCAGCAACGCGATGGTGGCGATGACGATGCCGCGCAGCCAGCGCCAGGTGCGGGAGCGGCACGGAGCAGGAAGAAGCGGTGCGGATGAGGTCGCGGTCATGATGCCATGCGGGTCTGCAGAGCGCGGCGAGGCTGCCTTTGCTCCCTCCCCTGCGCAGCAGGGGAGGGTTGGGGTGGGGTGCTCTTGATCTTCAAGATAGAGGCAAGAGCGCTACCCTCTCCCAACCTCCCCCTGCAGGCAGGGGGAGGAGCAAAGCGGCTACGGTTCCACCACCGTGATCTTCGCCGGCTCGGCCTTGCCGATGCCGCGCACCGCCGGGCGGTACATATCCTCCACCAGCGGCGGCGGCACGGTGTAGGTGCCCGGGGTCACCGCGCGCACCAGGTAGAACACGCGGGCGGTGTCGCCGCGGCTCAGGTTCAGCGCGGCGGCGTAGCGATCGTCGCGGTATTCCTCGTGCACGATCTGCGCCGCCGCGGCGTGCTGGTCCAGCTCGATGCCGTCGATCACCACGCCGGACCACGACTGCGCGCCGCCGAGGTTGAGGTTCTCCACCTCCAGCCCGCCCGGCAGCAGATCGGTGACCAGCGCGTCGGGGACGTTCATGCGCGCCTCGATGCTCAGCTCGACAATCAGCGTGTCGCCTTCCTTCAGCGGTCCGCCGCTCCACGATTTGCCGTCGGTGGTGAACCAGCTGCGCCGCACGTCGATCTGGCTGGCATCGGCGGCGGGTGCATGCTGCGGGATGCCGGCCACATCGAGGGTGGCGAATACCGCCGCGTCGCTGGTCGGCTGCACGCTGACGCCGGCGCCAAATTCGGCCGCGCTGAGCGTGCGGCTCCACACGCGCTGGTCCGGCGCGGCCTCGGTCTTGCCGTTAACGCTGATCGTGGCGGCCAGCGGCGCGCCGCTTTTCGCGTCGAACGCCGCCGCCACACGCGCGATCGCGGCCTGTTCCTGCGTGCTCAGGTACGACCACGACCAGCGGTAATCGGCAAACTCTTTCTGCCGCACTCGCACGTTCGCGGTGGCGTTGCGCGCCCAGTCGACCAGCTTGGCGTCGTAGGCCGGCTTGCTCATGCCGTAGCTGTGGGTGAGCGCGACCATCAGCGCCAGATCGCGCAGCTCCGAGCCGTAGTCGCCGACGTACCAGGGGCGCTCCTTGCTCCAGGCGAACGCCTCGTCGATCGCCTTCTGCGCGCGCTCGTTGTCACCCATCAACTTGAACGCGATGCCGAGGTGCAGCAGCGGCAGCGGCGCCACCAGCTTCTGTCGCTCGTTGTCGAAGATCGCGCGCAGCGTGCCCAGCGGCGCGCGGTTGACGCGGGCCAGCACGAAGCCGGAGTAGGCCTCGTCGGCGAGGCGCAGGTGGTCGTGCTGCTCGTACTCGTAGTACGGATGGCCGCCAGCGAGCAGGTCGTCATTGAGCCGCTGCAGCGCTTTCTGCAGCACGTCCTGCGGCACCGCGAAACCGGCGTCGCGCGCGTCCAGCATGAAGTCCACCACGTACGGCGTGGTGAAGGTGACGATCGGGCTGCCGCCGCCCCAGAAGCTGAAGTGGCCGTTGCTGGCCTGGAACGAGGCGATCCGCGACAGCGCGCCATCCACCGCGGTCTTGCGCATCGCGTCGCTCATCACTTGCGTACCCAATGCCTTGGCCGTCTGGCCGTCCAGAATCAAGGCGGCGTAGCCCTTG
This sequence comes from Rhodanobacter sp. FW106-PBR-R2A-1-15, assembly GCF_058789735.1. Lineage (NCBI taxonomy): Bacteria > Pseudomonadati > Pseudomonadota > Gammaproteobacteria > Lysobacterales > Rhodanobacteraceae > Rhodanobacter > Rhodanobacter sp. FW106-PBR-R2A-1-15. The sequence goes on from NZ_JBYTEM010000018.1 coordinate 19,633, forward strand.
CTGGTGGTCTGCTCGATGCAGCCGTAGGGGTAGCGCAGCATGTCGCGCAGCGCGGCCGCGTACGGCAGCGGCGGCAGGGTGCTCAGGGTGATCCGCGCGTTCACCGTGGCCGGCAGCAGGCCGGCGATCGCGGCGCCGCCGAAGTGCACGGGCTTGCCCGCTTCCAGCGCCAGCGGCGTGGTGCTCACCGTTTCCGGCCAGGCCGGGCGCACCGCGAATTCGAAGTGGCGATCGACCTGGTAGTCGTTCAATTCGGCGTGGATGTCCACCGTCGCCACCGCCGCGCCCGCCTGTGCCGTCACCGGCATTTGCAAGGTGGCGCCGGCGCCATCCTTCAGCGGCACGCTTGGCGTGGCCTTGTTCACCGTGATCGGGCCGCCGCCCTTGACGCTGACCTTCGCCGTGCCGTCCTTGCCGGACAGGTTCTTGAGATCCAGGCTGATCATCGCCCTGTCGCCGGCCGCCATCACCCGCGGCGTGCTCGGCTCGACCACCAGCGGCGCACGCACGGTGACTGCGCCGTCGGCGTTGCCGTAGCGGCTGTCGGTGTACGCCAGCGCGGCCAGGCGCAGGCTGCCGTTGAAGTCGGGCACGTCCACGCGCAACTTCGCCCTGCCCTGCGCATCGAACGCCACCGGGCCAGCGAACAGGTCGACGATCTGCACCTTCGGGTTGAGCCGGGTGGCCTTGGGCAACGCCGCGCCGCTCATGTCGCCGCCATAGCGCAGCCTGGCCTCGGCGCCGTCCATCGCCTCGATGATGCGGCTGTACAGGTCGTACGCATCGACGCCGAGCGCGCGCCTGGCGAACAGCCACGCCCACGCGTCGGGCACCGGATAGCTGGTGATGTTGAGCACGCCCTGGTCGACCGCCGACAGTGTGACGAACGCCTGCTGCCCGGCCAGTCCGCTCGCCTGTACGCCGACCTCGAGCGGGTTGCCCGGGCGCAGCAGCGCGGGCGCGTCGAGCTTCAGCGCGATGCGCCGGTCGTTGCGGTCCATCGCCACGTACTCCACGCCCATCGCGCGCGCCGGCGTGGTGTGCTCGGCCGCCTCGCCGCCGCGGAACACCAGCGCGGTCACGTAGACGTCGTGGCGCTCCCAGTCTTTCGTCACCGGGATCTCGAACACCGCGCCGGCCTTCGCGTCGATGTTCCTCGTGTAGAGCAGATGGTCCGATTCCACCAGCAGCACGCCGGGGCCGGGCTGCGGCGGCGTCACCGTGACCTTCATGCTGTCGCCGGCGCGGTAGCGCGCCTTGTCCAGCGCCAGCTTGACCTTGTCCGGGCGCGCCTCCTTGCCGAGGTTCTGATCGTCCCAGCTGTAGCCGGCGAAGAACGGGAACACCGTGGTGAGCTTCGTGGCCGGGTCGTACACCTCGACCCGGTAGCTGCCCCACTGCACCGGGAACTCCACGTGGGCCGACTTGCCAGCGGCCACGTCGACGTCCTTTTCCTCGATCAGTTGCAAGCGCTGGTTTGCGTTCGACTGCCAGCCGCCGCTGCGCTCGTACAGCCAGTAGAAATCACGCAGTTCGCGCTGCAGGCGCACCTTCAGGTGGCTGCCGGCGACCAGTGCGCCGTCGGCATTCGCCCGCACGATCTCGAAGCCGGCCGGCGCCTCGCTTGCGGCGCCCTGCTTCGGGTCGAACAGCGGGCGCGCGCCAACCAGCGCGTCGGCCGGCCAGTAGGTGCGCTTGAGCAGCCGCGTCACCGCGCGGCCGCCGCTCTCGTACACGCTGCCGGACAGGGTCACCGCCAGCGGCGCAACCGGCTTGACGTCGTCGGGCAGCGCCACGTCCTGCTCCAGCACGCCCTGCGCGTCGAGCTTCGCGTCGACCACGTCGTCGGCGCTCTTCGGCAGCTCGACCGTCGGGTCGCCGAAGAAGGTGTCCTTCATCTGCTCCAGCGGATGCACTTCCGGCGCCACCAGCAGCTTCGCGGTGAAGCGGTTGCCGTCGGCGGGCGCGCCGTACAGGTAGCTGGAGGCGACCTTCAGCTTCAGCGGTTCGTTCGGCGCCAGCCGCGGCTGCGGGCTGGACAGCTCCACCTTCAACCGTTCCGGCAGGAACTCCTCGACGTGGAACGGGAACGCCTGCACGGTCTCCTTGCTGGCGGGGTCGAGGCGGAATTCCAGCTGCCACAGGCCGGTCGGCGCGTCGGCCGGGATCGCCTGGCTCAGCTCGAAGTAGTTCAGCTGCTGCGGCTCCAGCCGCTGCTCGGCGAGCACGCGCCCATCGGGCTGCTTCACGCGCACGAACAGCGACTGCGCCTTCATCGGCTTGCCGTCGAAATCGCGCAGCAGGGCCGAGGCGCGCAGCGTCTCGCCGGGGCGGTACAGGTCGCGTCCGGACCAGGCGTACACCTCGAACGGCGCCTGCCGGCGGCCGCTGATGTCGAAGTTGGACACGTCCAGCGCCGGCCGGTTGAACGGCAGCACCGAAACATCCTTGCCATGGCGCGCCACCAGCACGTCGGAAGCCTTCACCTTGTATGCCAGCAGCGCATCGCCGTCGGCGCCGGTGGTGGCCTTGAGCTTGCTGCGCCCGGCCGCGTCGCGGACCTCGATGTCCACCGCGTTGACCGCGCTGCCGTCGCGCAATGAGGCCACGTGCAGCAGCACGTTGTCGCGGTACACCCGCAGGTGCAAGCCGAGGTCGCTGACGAAGAAGGTAGCGGTGTCGTAGCCCTCCCTGAAGCTGCCGCCGGCCTTGACCACGGCCATGTACACGCCTGGCTGCGCCAGCTCCTTGATGTTCTGCACCGGCAGGTAGGTCACGGTGCGCTCGTTCGGCTCGCCACCCAGCGTGTAGTGGTTGGCGTAGACCGAGTCGGCCAGCTGGGTGATCGGCACGCGGCTGCGCCGGTCGTCACCCTCGCCGCAGCTGTTGTAGTAGGCGACGTCGTGGTCGAGCTCGTAGCTGTCGCGGTGGCCGTTGCGCGGATAGCTGCAGAACAGGTCCGACAGCGCGTCGTCGCGCACGCGGAAGAACTCCACGTCGGCGTCGTGCACGTTCATCGACACCAGCGGCAGGCCGCGCGTGCCGCGCGCCGGCAGCACGCTGCCGTGCGAGGCAAAGCCGACCGCCGCCGGCAGGTTGCCGGAGTACACGTCGTGCTTCACCGCGTGGCCCAGCGTGCGGCCGTCGGCGGCGAGCAGACCGGCCTTCAGCTGCACCGCGTAGCGCGTGTTCGCCTGCACGAACGGGAAGCGCAGCGTCTTGTTGTCGTCGTCGAGGCTCCAGCTGCCGCCGACCACCTCGCCGTTCGGGCCGGTCACCGCGACCAGCGTGTCGAACGCCTGCGCCGAGGCCAGCGCGGCGTTGAAGCGCAGGACCAGCGCGGTGCGCGAATCCGTGGTCTGCGAGCTGGCCGAGACCAGCGCGAACTCCGCCTGCGCCCTGGCCGGCGCGGAGGCGCTGGCGGCCGGCGCACCTTGCAGGGCCGGCTTGCCGTTGTCGGGGCCGCGATGGCAGGCCGCCAGCAGCAGGCCCAGCAGCAAGGCAATCAGCGCGCGCGACCACACCCGGCGCGAAAGGCACTCGTACGATCGACGCGACATGCAACCTTCTCCCCATAGGTTGGTGGAGAGTATCGCCGGAATTCATGGCAGGCCGGAGGCGCGGATCGGGCGCGCGGCTTTCAGCGGTGTGGCGCCGGCGCGTCCTGCCGGCCCAGCCAGTCGCCCAGCTGCATCAGCACCTGACCGCGGCCCGGTTCGTTCTCGTTGAACAGCTCGTGGTACAGCAGCGAGAAGAAGCGCGTGGTGAGCTGCCCGGTCGATGTCGCCTGGCGGGCGAACTCGCGGCTGCCGGATGGGTCCACGATGCCGTCGCCATCGGCCACCAGCAGCAGGGTCGGCAGCGCCAGACGGGCGGCGTCGGCGATGCATGCGGCGCCGGCGCGAAAGATGAAGTCGGCCAGCCGCGGGGTGATCCAGCCGTGGCGCAGCGGGTCGCGGCGGTAGTCGGCCACCACCTGGCGATCGTGCGAGAGCTGGTCGAAATCCAGCCCGTTGCGCAGCGGCAGGTTTGGCGCGACGCGGGCGAGCAGCCGCGCCAGCGCTATCATCCGCGGCGACTCGCAGGTACGCAGCGCCGGCGACGACAGCAGCAGCGCCAGCGGCTCGACGCGGCCGTCCAGCACGGCGCGCACGGCCACCAGGCCGCCCATGCTGTGGCCGAGCAGCAGCGGCGGATGCGGCAGGCCGCCGGCGTAGTCGTAATAGACGGTGGCCAGATCCTCCAGCAGATCGTCGCCATGGCGTAGGCCGCCGCGACGGCCCGGGCTCCGACCGTGGCCGCGCTGGTCGTAGCCGCGCACGGCGTAACCGCGCTGGTTAAACCAAGCCGCCAGGCGCTGGTAACGGCCGCTGTGCTCGCCCAGCCCGTGCACCAGCAGCACCGCGCCGCGCGCGCCGGCCAGCGGCCAGTCGCGCAGGAACAGCTGCTGGCCATCGGCCATGGCGAGCCAGGCGGTGGGTTCGGTGCCGTCCGCCGGACGGTTCTGCAGTACCGCGTGCATGGTGGTTCCGCGTCTGTTTCCCTGCCCGGCGCCGCCGTGGGCGCCGGCGCAGGCATCAATGTTCGGTGACCTGCATGTCCTTGGTCAGCAGGTCGAGCTTGCCCTTCATGTCGGCCTGGGGCTGCGTGCCCGCGGTGCCGTAGAAGGCGGTGTACAGCACCGTGGACGGCTGCCCGGCCGGGGCGGCCGGGGCGACCACGACGTTGATCTTCATCAGGTCGTTCTCGTAGCGCGCCACGCCATTGTAGGGATACTCGCGCGCCGACAGCTTGCGCCAGCGGCTGCTCAAGTCATCGTCCAGCCCGGGCGGCGGCGCCACATAACGCTGCACGTTGACGTTGTTGTGGTCGTCGGAGGCGGTGTCCTTCCACACGTTCACGTCGCCCACGTCCCATACCGGCTTGCCGTCGTCCAGGAAGAAACGGAAGCCGAGCCACAGCAGGTTGTCCGGCTTGATCGCCTGCACCGCGGACGGGTAGGCGAAGCGCAGCCGCTGCGAGGCGTAGCTGAAGCGGCGGTCGTAGTCGAAGCCGATGTGGATGTTCTTGAACGCGGCCGGCTGCAAGGCCGGGTGAGCGAGGAAGTCCTTCCATTGCGCCAGCGTGCCCTGGTAGGTGACGTGGACGAAGCTGCTCATCTCGTCCAGGTCCAGCATGCTGTCGTACTCGTGGGAGGGCGGCGTGAAGCGCACCAGCATCACGCTGCCGTCCGGCACCGGCAGCGTATACGCCACCACCAGCGCATTCGCGTAAGGCAGCGTCCACACGCCGACATGCCACGGCCGCTGCCAGCGGTCGAGGCGGGTCGATTCGCGCACTGGCTTGCCCAGCGAGGTGATCTTGACCTTCTCGCCGGCAACCTCGCGCTGGAACATGCCGGTGCGCGCCAGCAGGTCCATGCGCGACTTCGCGTCGCCATAGAACGTTGCCGCGGCCACCCCGTCGGGCCGGCGCAGGCGGACCAGGCCATTGCGCGCCACCCCGCCGGTGGCCACATAGCCGTTGCCGTCCAGCGCGAAACGCTGCGCCTGTCCGCCGGCGCGCCGCCATTCGCCGTCGGTGCCGCGCACGATCAGCGTGGGAAAGCCGTCCAGTTGTGTCTGCTGGTGCAGCAGCCGCGCCGAGCCCACGCCGTTCGGAAACAGGTTGGCGGACTCCTTCGCCAGCAGCGCCTTCAGCTGCGTGTCGCTGTTGGCGTCCATGCGGGCCTGGTACTCGCGGTAGAAATCGCCCAGGCCGACCGGCAGCGCGAACTGCGCCTTGAGCCGGTCGTTCTGCACGGTGTCGAACAGGTCGATCTGGTAGGTGACGCGCGTATCCATCACCGCCTTGCCGGCGGGCGCATCCAGCACCTCGCGGATCGGCAGCGCGTAGTTGAGGTTCTCGTTGGCCGACTTCATCAGCACCACGCCGATCAGCTTGCCATCCTTGCCGAGCAGCGGGCCGCCGCTGTTGCCAGGCGAGGCGGCGGCGGAGAAGCGCATCCATTTCCAGGCGCCGTCCTGCTGCTCCGGCGTGTCGGAGGTGTACAGACCGTCGCGGATCACCACGCCGGTGCCCAGCGCATTGCCCACCGCGTAGACCACCTGGTTGAGCGCGGGGCTGGCGTCGAGCTCCGACGCGGCGTCGCCCGCCGGCGGCTGCGCCAGGGAGAACACCACGAAATCCTTGCCCAGCGAGAACTTCTCGATCTTGCCGATCGGGTACACGCGACCGGCGGCGTCGCGCAGTTGGGGCGGTCCCCACAGGCTGTCCACGCCGGCCAGCAGCACGTGCGCGGCGGTGACGTAGCGGTTGTGGCCGATCGCGAACGCGGTGCCGATGGAGTAGTACTTGTCGGTACGCTCCTGGTAGGGCAGCAGCTCCAGCGGCAGCGGCCGCTCGTAGCTCAGCGGGTCGACGGCCGGCTTGGCCTGCACCACCTCGAAGGTGGCCGCCTGGATCTTCGGCAGCAGCGCCGGATCGAGGCTGGCCGCCCGTGCCGTCGACATCCCCGCCAGGCCCAGGCCACACAGCAGCACCAGCATGCCGAGACGGCGGGTCGCTCCCCCACACCATGTACGCATAGATTTCCCTTGCACCGGGGCACCGCCAGCGGACTCCCCTCGGCATCCTCGCAGCAGCGGCCGGCCTGCATCTTGGCATGGCCGCGCGCCGCTTGCATGGCGGGCGCGGGCGGGATACCGATGCCCCGTCGCGCGACGGGGCATCGGCGCACCCGATTTACAGCTCGGCGCGGAACTCCACGCCGATCACGCGCGGGTCGTTGACGAACGCGGTGCGATTGTTGAAGTCGATCGCGCCGGTGATCGCCTGCTTGTCGGTGATGTTGCGGCCGTACAGGGCGACCTCGCGGCGGCCGTAGTCCCAGTTGTAGCCCAGCCGCACGCCGCCTTCCAGCAGCGCCTTGCCCTTGAATTCGGCCGAGTCGTACAGGAAGAAGTTCACTTCGCTGCGGTAGTTCCAGTCGGTGTAGACGAAGAACTCGCCGCCGTCGCCGTACGGGATGCCGTAGCGCGCGGTGAGGGTGCCGATCCACTTCGGCGCGTTCGGCAGGGTGTTGCCGTCGACCAACGCGTTGCCCGCGGCGTTGAGCGGGTCGAGCACGGTGCAGCCGGAGCCGCACACCGCCACCGCCAGGCCCGGGTCCTTCAGCTTGGTGAAGTTGTAGCTGCCGCCAGCGGTGAGCACGAAGTTCGGGGTGAGGTAGGCCTCCAGGTCGAACTCGGCGCCGTAGCCCTGGGTCTTCTTCGCGTTGATCAGGCGGGTGACGTTGATGTCGCCGCCGACCGCGGTGAGCTGCTGGTTGTGCATGTTGTAGCTGTAGACATCCGCGTTGAAGCGCACGTGGTTGTCCATGCCGGTGGTCTTCACGCCCAGCTCGTAGCTGGTGATCGTCTCGGGCCTGGCCTGCGAGATGAAGTCGGCGAACAGCACGCGGCCCTGCACGCTGGGTGCGCGGAAGCCGTTGGCGACACGCGCGTAGACGTTGACGTTCGGATTCAGCGTCCAGGTGCCGGTGAGGTCGCCGCTCCAGCGCGCGTCGTGCGGCTGCGCGGTCTGCCGCAACGGGCCGCCGCCGATCGGCGATAGCACGCGGTCCACCTTGAAATCACGCGAGTCATGCGACCAGCGCGCGCCGGCACGCAGCTCGAAGTCGTCGGCGAGCTGGTAGTTGGCCGAGCCGAACAGCGCCCACGCCTTGGTGCGCTGGGTCTGCCTGGCGTAGCCATCCAGCGCGTGGTTGTTGAAGGTGGCGTAGTCGAAGTTGCTGATCGCGATGTCTTCGTCGAAGTAATACGCGCCGACCTGCCAGTTGAGCTTGTCCTGGCCGTTGCTGGCCAGGCGGAATTCCTGGGTGATCTGGCGGTCGCGCGGCAGCGCGTCGGCGGTCTCGACCGGGAACGGGATGAAGCCAGGCCCCATCGGCTGATGGAACACCGCGCCATAGCCGCCGTCGACGTCGCCGAGGCTGTAGGTGGTGGCGCGCTCCAGCCCGGTGATCGAGGTGAAGGTCAGGCCGCCCAGGTTCCACGCCAGGTGCAGGTTGCTGCCCCAGCTGAACAGGTGCTGCTTGTTGCGGCCGTCCTGCGCCACCTTGTCGCGGTCGAAGCCGGGCACGAAGCTGGGGCTGCCCAGCTCGATCGCATTGGCGCGGTTGACCATCGCGCTGCCGTCCAGCCAGCGCGCGTGGCCGTTGAGCAGCGCGCTGAAGCCGTCGTTCTCGTACAACACCTGCAGCCGCACGGCGCGGTCGTTGTAGCCTCCCAGCGCGTCCTTCCGGCCGGTGAAGGTGTTGTCGATCCAGCCGTCGCGGTGCTGCGCCAGCACGGAGATGCGGCCGGACCAGTGCCTGCCCAGCGCGCCGCCCAGCGCGGCCTCGGCGTTGGCGGTGCCGAGCGAGCCGTACGAAACGCGGGCGTAGCCGCTGGTTTCCTGGCTGGGCCGCACCGACTCGAACTTGATCACACCGGCCGGCGAGTTGCGCCCGAACAGGGTGCCTTGCGGGCCGCGCAGCACTTCGACCTGGGCCAGGTCGAACAACGGGAAGCCCTTCAGGATCGGGTTCTCCTGCACGATGTCGTCGTACACCATCGACACCGGCTGCGAGGCGTTCAGGTCGAAGTCGCTGTTGCCCAGACCGCGGATGTAGAAACGCGGGAACTCGCGGCCGTAGGAGGTCTCGGCGTACACGCTGGGTGCGCGCGAGGCGAGCTGCAGCACGGTGTCGCCGGACTGGCCGAACGCCTCCAGCTTGTCCGGCGTCAGCACGGTCAGCGCCATCGGCACCTTCTGCATGTTCTCCACCCGCTTCGAGGCGGTGACGTTGACCGTCTGCAGTTCGGTGGTCTTGGCGGGCGGCGATTTGGTCGGCGCGGCTTGCTGCGCCATGGCGGCGTCCAGCGGCAGCGCGGCGGCAATGCAGGCAGCGAGTACGGCGAGACGCAACGAAGTGGCGGCGTGCATGGTCGGTCCTTGGATGGCGGGAGGGAGGACGCCGCGACCGGTCCCCGCCGGCGCGTGTCGTCGCCGTATTGTCATACAGCCGACTTCGTTGTGAAAGCGAAATGCCGGCCGGTCAGCGCTGTGCGCCGGCGGGGAACACCGCCGGCAGGCGCAGTTCCGCGCGCTGTTCGATCTGCGCGGACGAGTGTCCGAGCAGCAGCCGGTAGCTGCCGGCGGCGACGCGCCAGCCGTGGCCGTGGTCGTCATAGTGCGCGAAACGCACTGCCGGCAGCGCCAGCCGGACCCGTTGCGTCTGCCCCGGCTGCAGCGCCACCTTCTGCCAGCCGACCAGCCGCGACACCTGTTCGCCGGGCAGCTGCACGTAGAGCTGCGGTACGTCGGCGCCGGCGCGCTTGCCAGTATTGGTGACCGCGAATGACGCGGTCACCACGCCGGCCGCATCCGTGGTGACGGTCAGCGGGCCGTAGCCGAAGGTGGTGTAGCCGAGGCCGTAGCCGAACGGGAACAGCGGCTCGCTGCCGCGGCGCTGGAACCAGCGGTAGCCGACGTCGGCGCCCTCGATGTCGTAGTCGACCGTGTCGGCGGGCTGGCCCTGCGGCGGCAGGCCGATCGCGGCCAGGCCGGCGCCGGCGATGACCGGGCGCGGCAGCTGCGACTCGTCGCGCGGCCAGCTGAGCGGCAGCCGACCGGACGGATCCACTTCGCCGAACAGCAGCCGCGCGATCGCCTCGCCACCGGCGTTGCCGGGGTACCAGGCCTCCAGCACCGCCGCGGTCTGCCCCAGCCACGGCATCGCCAGCGGGCCGTTGTTCTCCAGCACCACCACGGTGTGCGGGTTGGCCCTGGCGACGGCGGCGACCAGCGCGTCCTGGTTGCCGTCCAGCGCCATGCCTGGACGGTCGAACGACTCGGCCGCCCACTGCTGCACGAACACCACCGCCACCTCGGACGACGCGGCCAGCTTCGCCGCGGCCGCGATGTCCTCGCCGCTGGCGTAGCTGGCCTTGCCGCCGATACGGCGGGCGATCGCCGCCAGCGGCGCGGACGGGTGGTACATCACCGGACCCGGCCACACGGTCGGCGCCAGCCCCGGCACCGCATTGCCACCCGGCACGGTCACCGCCGACGAACCGCCGCCGGCCAGCACGCCCTTGTCCGCGTGTGCCCCGATCACCGCCACCGACTTCAGCGTGCGCGCCAGCGGCAGCAAGCCATCCTGGTTGCGCAGCAACACCGCGCCGGCCTCGGCGGCGTACTGCGCCACCTTCGCGTCGGCGGCGTAATCGATCGGCGCTGCCTTGGCGGGGTGGTCGATCGCGCCAACCGCGAACAGGCTGCGCAGGATGCGCTGCACCATGTCGTCCAGCCGCGCCTGCGGCACCTCGCCCTTGGCGATCGCCTCACGCAGCGGCGCGGCGAAGAACACCTGCGGGTCGAACGTCTCGCCGGCCGATTGCTGGTCCAGCCCGGCCAGCGCCGACTTCGCCGCGCTGTGCACCGCGCCCCAGTCGGACATCACGAAACCCTGGTAGCCCCACTCGCGCTTGAGCACCTGGTCGAGCAGCCATGCGTTCTCGCAGGCATAGGTGCCGTTGACGCGGTTGTAGGCGCACATCACCGAGCCCGGCTCGCCGATGCCCAGCGCGATCTCGAACGCGCGCAGGTCCGATTCGCGCGCGGCGACCGGATCGAGCTTCGCGTTCATCGTGTTGCGGGCGGTTTCCAGGTCATTGATGGCGTAGTGCTTGACGGTGGACACCACGTGCTGCGACTGCACTCCGCGCACCGTGTGGCCGACCATCACGCCGGCCAGCAGCGGGTCTTCGCCGGCGTACTCGAAGTTGCGGCCGTTGCGCGGGTCGCGGGTCAGGTTGACGCCGCCGGCCAGCAGCACGTTGAAGCCCTTGCGGTGGGCCTCGTGGCCGATCATCGCGCCGCCGGCCTCGGCCACCGCCGGATCCCAGCTGGCCGCCGTGGCCAGGCCGGACGGCAGCGCCGTGGCGACGTCGTGGCTGTGCGCGTTGAGCGGGCGCGCCACGCCCAGCCCCGCGTCGGTCTCCTGCAGCGCCGGCAGGCCCAGCCGCGCGAACGCCGGCGTGCAACCCGCCGAACCGAGCGCGCAGGCCGGCGCCGGCTTGCCGTCGGAGGCGCTGCCGTAGGCGGTGGTGATCAGCTGGAACTTCTCGTCCTGGCTCATCGCCTGCACCACCAGCGCGGCGCGCGCATCAGGCGACAGCGAAGCGTTCATCCAGGGTCGCGCCGGCGGTTCCCCGGCCGCCGTGGCAGTGGCGACCACGGCGAGGGCGAAAGCATAGGCGGACAGACGGCGCGGACAACGGGACATGGGCGACCTCGGACGAAGAAGGAAGGCGGCTGACGGCTATGCGCAGAGTGCTGACGTAACGTTTTCAGCGCAAGCCACTGGCGTCACGAGCCGGCGCTTCGCGCTTGCGTGCAGCACCGATGGTACCCATCTTTCGCAGAATCATGTCGCCCTCGCTCGCCGATTTCCATCCTGCCGTCGCCGCCTGGTTCCGCGGCGCGTTCGCCGCACCTACCGCGGCGCAGGCCGCCGCGTGGCCGTCGATCCGCGCCGGAGCGCACACCCTGGTCGCCGCGCCGACCGGCTCGGGCAAGACGCTGACCGCGTTCCTCGCCGCCATCGACGAACTGGTGCGCGAGGGCGTGGCGCACGACGGCACGCTGGCCGACGCCACCACGGTGCTCTACGTGTCGCCGCTGAAGGCGCTGTCGAACGACATCCACGTCAATCTGGAAGCGCCGCTGGAAGGCATCCGCGCGGAACTGGAAAAACTCGGCCTGCCCGACGTGGCGATCCGCACCGCGGTGCGCACCGGCGACACCCCGCAGGCGGAGCGCAACCTGCTGCGCAAGCTGCCGCCGCACATCCTGGTGACCACGCCGGAGTCGTTGTACGTGCTGCTCGGCTCGGCCTCGGGGCGCGCCATGCTTGCCGGCGTGCGCACGGTGATCGTGGACGAGATCCACGCCATCGCCGGCAGCAAGCGCGGTTCGCACCTGGCGCTGTCGCTGGAGCGGCTGGAATCGCTGTGCCAGCGGCGGTTGCTGCGGATCGGGCTGTCGGCAACGCAGAAGCCCATAGAGAAAGTTGCCGACTTTTTAGTCGGAGCTCAACATTCCCTTCTCCCTCCGGGAGAAGGTGCCCGCAGGGCGGATGAGGGTTCGGGGTCGCCGCGAGGCAACAACAAGGTGGCTACCCAATGTAGCTTCCCCGCGAGCACCCGCCCCTCACCTCAATCCTCTCCCCCAAATGAAATTGGAGCCGGGGGAGAGGAGACGAACGCAAGAAGCGATGTCACCATCATAAACACAGGCCACACCCGCCCCCGCGACCTCGCCATCGAAGTTCCGCCCGTCCCGCTCGACGCGGTGATGTCCAACGACGCCTGGGAGCTGGTCTACGACCGCCTCGCCCAGCTGGTGCGCGCGCACCGCACCACCCTGGTCTTCGTCAACACCCGGCGGATGGCCGAGCGCGCCACTCGGCACCTGTCCGAGCGACTGGGCAAGGAACACGTGGCGGCGCACCACGGCAGCCTGGCGAAGGAGCTGCGATTGGACGCCGAGCAGCGATTGAAGCGCGGCGAGCTCAAGGTGCTGGTGGCCACCGCCTCGCTGGAGCTGGGCATCGACATCGGCGAGGTCGACCTGGTCTGCCAGCTCGGCTCGCCGCGCTCGATCGCCGCGTTCCTGCAGCGCGCCGGCCGTTCCGGCCACAGCATCGACGGCACGCCGAAGGCGCGGCTGTTCCCGGCCACCCGCGACGACCTGGTCGAATGCACCGCCCTGCTCGACTGCGTGCGCCGCGGCGAACTGGACGCACTGGTGATGCCGCCGCAGCCGCTCGACGTGCTGGCCCAGCAGATCGTGGCCGAGGTGGCCTGCAGCGAGTGGGACGAGGACGCGCTGTACACGCTGGTGCGCCGCGCGCATCCCTACCGCGAGCTCGCCCGCAGCGAATTCGACGCGGTGGTGCGCATGCTGGCCGAAGGCTTCACCACCCGCCAGGGTCCGCGTGCGGCCTACATCCATCGCGACGCGGTGAACCGCCAGCTGCGCCCGCGGCGCAGCGCGCGGCTCACCGCACTGACCTCCGGCGGCACCATTCCCGACACCGCCGACTACAAGGTGGTGCTGGAGCCGCAGGCGATCATCGTGGGCACGGTGAACGAGGATTTCGCGGTCGAGAGCATGGCCGGCGACATCTTCCAGCTCGGCAACGCCAGCTACCGCATCCAGCGCGTCGAGCGCGACCGGCTGCGCGTGGAGGACGCGCACGGTGCGCCGCCGAGCATCCCGTTCTGGCTGGGCGAGGCGCCGGGGCGTAGCGACGAATTGTCGTTCGGCGTGTCGCGGCTGCGCGAGGAGATTTCCGCACTACTTGAGCCCCTCTCCCCTTGGGAGAGGGGTTGGGGTGGGGGTACGGGCGAAGCCATTAACCCCCATGCTCCGGGCGTACCCTCACCCCCAGCCCCTCTCCCGCAGGGAGAGGGGAGCAACGCCCGCGCGCTCGCATGGCTCCGCGACGAACTCGGCCTGGCCGAAGCCGCCGCCCAGCAACTCGTCGATTACCTCGCCCGCGCCAAGGCCGCGCTCGGCGTGCTGCCCAGCCAGCACACCCTGGTGCTGGAGCGCTTCTTCGACGAATCCGGCGGCACCCAGCTGGTAATCCACACGCCGTGGGGCAGCCGCATCAACCGTGCCTGGGGGCTGGCACTGCGCAAGCGTTTCTGCCGCCAGTTCAACTTCGAACTGCAGGCGGCGGCGACCGAGGACGCGATCGTGCTGTCGCTGTCCACCAGCCACAGTTTCCCACTGGAGGAAGTGGCGCACTACTTGCACTCGAACAGCGCCGAGCACGTGCTGGTGCAGGCTCTGCTCGACGCCCCGCTGTTTCCCGCGCGCTGGCGCTGGAATGCGGTGACCGCGCTGGCGCTGCCGCGCTTCACCGGCGGCAAGAAGACCCCGCCGCCGCTGCAGCGCATGAAGAGCGAGGACCTGCTCGCCGCAGTGTTCCCCGACCAGGTCGCCTGCCTGGAGAACATCGTGGGCGAGCGCGAGGTGCCGGACCACCCGCTGGTCAACCAGACCCTGCACGACTGCCTGCGCGAGGCGATGGACGTGGACGGCCTGCTGGCGATCCTGCGCAAGCTGGAGGCCGACGAGATCGCCATCGTGGCGCGCGACCTCACCGCGCCCAGCCCGCTGGCCGCCGAAGTATTGAACGCCGCACCGTACGCGTTCCTCGACGACGCACCGCTGGAGGAGCGCCGCACCCAGGCGGTACAGACGCGCCGCTGGAACGGCGCCGACAGCGCCGACGACCTCGGCCGGCTCGACCCGGAGACGATCGCCGCGGTGCGCGCGGAAGCCTGGCCGCAGGCGCGCGATGCCGACGAAATGCACGAGGCGCTGACCTTGCTGGGCTTCGTCACCCTCACGGAAGTCGACGCCAACCGCGGCTGGGACGAGCGACTGCAGGCGCTCGCCAAGGCAAAGCGAGCGACCCGCCTCACTGTAGGAGCGCACTCTGTGCGCGATGCTTCTCCGCCTGGTGACGAAGAGCGATCGCGCACCGAACCTGCCCCGGACTCGATCCGGGGGTGCGCTCCTACAGAGATATGGACGTGCGCGGAGAGCCTGCCGCTGTGGCAAACGCTGCATTCCACCGCCGCCATGCAGCCGCCGATCGCCGCACCCGCCGAGTACGCCGCGCAGGCGTGGTCGCGCGGGGACGCCGTGCTGGAACTGGTGCGCCATCGCCTCGGCGGACTCGGCCCAGTCACCGCGAATACCCTGGCCACCTCATTGGCCATCGATAGGGGCGAGGTCGAACAGGCCCTGCTGCGCCTGCAGTCCGAAGGCTACGTGATGCAGGGTCGCTTCAGCACCGATGCCGCTGACACCGAATGGTGCGAACGCCACCTGCTGGCGCGCATCCATCGCTACACCATCGGCCGGCTGCGCCGCGAGATCGAGCCGGTCAGCCGGCGCGCGCTGATGCGCTTCCTGTTCGACTGGCAACATGTGTCGGCGGCCACCCGACTGAGCGGACCGGACGCACTGGCCGCCACGCTGGCGCAGCTGGAAGGCTACGAGGCGGCAGCCGGTGCGTGGGAGAGCGAGCTGCTGCCGGCGCGCATCGCGGACTATGCGATCCACTGGCTGGACGAGCTGTGCCGCGCCGGCCGCATCGGCTGGGTGCGCCTGCGCACCGGCAGCGGCGGTGGCGGCGGCCCGGTGCGCAGCACGCCGATCGTGCTTTTGCCGCGGCGTGGAATGGCCGTCTGGACGTCCGTGGCCGCGGGCGACCCGCAAGAGATCCTGCTGTCATCGCGCGCCCAGGCCGTCGCCGATGCGTTGCGCGAACACGGCGCGCTGTTCTTCGACGAACTGCTTGCCGACACCCGCCTGCTGCGCACCGAGCTGGAGGACGCGCTGGGCGAACTGGTCGCCGCCGGCCGGATCAGCGCCGACAGCTTCGCCGGCCTGCGCGCCCTGCTGCTTCCAGCGGCGAAGCGCGAAGGCGGGCGGCATCGCCGGCTGCGTCGGCACCAGCTCAGCGGCATCGAGGATGCGGGACGCTGGGCGCTGGCGCGCGGCACGACGACGGGCAAGGCCGAACCCGAGGCGATCGAACACATCGCCCGCAGCCTGCTGCGCCGCTACGGCGTAGTGTTCTGGAAGTTGCTGGAACGCGAGGCGCCGTGGCTGCCGTCGTGGCGTGAGTTGCTGCGCGTTTACCACCGGCTGGAGGCGCGCGGCGAAATCCGCGGCGGCCGTTTCGTCGAAGGCCTGGTCGGCGAGCAGTTCGCCCTGCCCGAGGCGATCGCGCCGCTGCGCGCGGTGCGCTCGCGCGCGGACGACGGCGAACTGGTCTGCCTCAGCGGCTGCGATCCGCTGAACCTGGTCGGCACCGTGCTGGCCGGCGACAAGGTGCCGGCACTGGCCGGCGCGCGCGTGCTATACCGCGACGGCATGCCGATCGCCGCGCTCGTCGCCGGCAAGCCGACGCCGTTGATCGAGCTCTCCCTCGCCGACACCCAGCTGGCGAAGCACGCGCTGCTGCGCCACCCGCCCTCGCTGCCGGAAAGCTCGGCCATCGCCCGCTGACACGGGTTGCCTGCCGGTCCTGCTGTTGTTTCCGCTGGGATTCGGCGTCGGCTACCTGTTCGCCGGCAACAACGGCGCCTTGTGGGACGCCGGTGCCGGCCTGCTGCTGGGCTTGCTGTCGATGGCCCTGTTCGTCAAGGCGCTACGCGGACGTCGCTAGAGCTTGAGATGGATACGTCGCCGATCCATCGCCCACACGATCAGCCACCACAACGCCACGAACACCACCGCGAAGGCCAGCGACGGCACGTACGGGCCGAAGCGCGGCGTCATCCAGCGGGCGAACAGGTGCTGGTAGAGCGGCTCCTGCCAGCCCAGCGCGGGCAGCGCGATCTGCATCAGTTCGGAACCGGCATAGGCGGCGATCGCGTTGACGCCGAAGCGGCGGCCCCATGCCGCCCAGCCGCGCCGGTCGATAAGTGCATGGAACGCCAGCAGTGCCAGCGTGGCCCAACCGGTGGTCCACAGCACGAACGAGGGCGTCCACAGGTTCTTGTTGAGCGGCAGCCACAGAGGCCACAGCGCGCCGAGCAGCAGGCACGCGGCACCGGCCAGCAGCAGGTTCCGGAGTTTATCGCGGCGCAGCCAGCAACCCATGCGCAGCCCGAGCAAGGTGCCGGCCAGCGATGGCAAGGTGGAGAGCAGGCCTTCCGGATCGTGGCCGCGGCCAGTCGCCGGATCGATCAGGTAGACGAAGCGGCCGAACACCGCACTGTCGACGCGACTGACGATGTTCGTCCACGGCTCCAGCGATCCACCGAGCAGGAGCAAACCCCAGTAACCGAGCAGCAGCGCCGCGATCGCCCACCACTGCGTGCGCGGTTTCGTATAGATCGCGAACAGCGCCACGCCGGCAAAGCACAGCGCGATCCGCTGCAGCACGCCGGGGAATCGCAGGTGCGCCTGCGGCAGCCACCACGCCGCCAGCAGGCTGATCGCCACGCCGAGCGCGAGGATGCGCAAGGCACGCCACATCGCGGCGCGGCTCAGCGCGGACGGCGAAGCGCCCTGCTCCAGCCGCGGCAGGATCGCCAGCGCCACCGACACGCCGACCACGAACAGGAAGAACGGAAACACCAGGTCGGTCGGCGTGCAGCCGTTCCACGCAGCGTGCTCCAGCGGCCAGTAGACATGCTCCCAGTCGCCCGGGTCGTTGACCAGCAGCATCGCTGCCACGGTGCAGCCGCGCAGGGCGTCGAGCGAGGCGAGACGCTTCATGCAGAACGAAAGCTCAAAAGCGCCGAAATACCTCCCCCTGCAAGGGGACAAATCGGCAGGACTGCCGATTTGCACGGCGCCAGCCGCCCGCAGGGTGAGGGCCATGGATGGCCCGAATGCAGGCAGGGAGGGGGTAGCGCAGGGTCGCCGGGAAGATCAAGAGCGAACCCCACCCCAGCCCTCCCCTGCTGCGCAGGGAAGGGCTGGGGTGGGGTTCGCAGGACGGGACTCATGGCGTCAACGCCACGTGGCCCAACGCGTACAACGGTCCGTCGATTGGCGCGATGTAGATCAGACACAGCGCGTGCTCGCCCTGCTGTATCGGCAGTTTTGCGGTCAATGTGAAGTTGCGGGCGCTGTGCGCCGGATCGGGCAGCGGCATGCTGGCCAGCACCGGCCCGTCGCATCGGTCGGCATGCACTATCAGTTCGCCGAACGGGGTGGCGTGCGGACGCGACACCACCAGCTTCTGCTCGTGCGCCAACGCGAAGTTGCGCGGCAGGCGCGCCGCCTCGACATGGATCGCGGCGACGCCATCCAGCAGCGTGGCGGGAAACACCTGGCAGGCATCGAACACGTTCACCGCGTACACCGGCTGCACGCTCTTCGCGTCGGGCATGGGTTGCAGGCGCAGGCGGAAGTTACTGGCGGGGCAGTTCGGCAAGGTGTTGCCGGGAAAGCTCAGCAGGGCCGCGCGATCCAGCACGCGTTCGCGCGGCGCGGCGAGCCGGCTGCCGTCGGCGGCGTAACTGGCGGCGCGCACCGTGCTCGGCAGGCTCACGTTGAACGGCGCGTCGTAGCGCGGCGAGGCGAGCGTGGGCGTGCTGCCGTCCAGCGTGTAGCGGATGCGGCCAAAGTCCGCCTGATTCGACAGCGTCACCGTGGCCTTGCCGGTGGCCAACGCCACGTTGCGATCCACGCCGATGTCCACCGCGAAGGCGCTGTCGGCGTAGGCGACATGCTGCGCGCGGTAGCGCGCGAACTGCGCCGGCAACCTGGCGAGAAAGCCCGGCCAGCCGTTGGCCACGGGCGGCGACCACGCCACTTCGCTGAGCGCATCCAGCCGCGGGAACACGGCGTGCTCCACGTGGGCGAACGCGGGCATGTGCTCGGTCCACACGTTGGCCTGCACGCCCAGCACGTGCCGTGCCTGTGCCGCGCCCAGTACCGCGGGCACGGTCGGGAAGGCGTACACGCTCTGCAGCGATTCCACGCCGAGGCGACCGGCGTACTCGTCGGCGAGCTCGCCCTGCACGTGGTCGAAATACAGCTGCGGTGCAGGCGCCATCACCACGTCGTGGCCCATCATCGCCGCCTTGATCGCGCCGTCGGTGCCGCGCCAGGACATCACGGTGGCGTCGGCCGGTACGTTGTCGCCGTCGAGGATCTCGTCCCAGCCGATCAGCTTGCGGCCATGCTGGTCGAGGTACTGGCCGACGCGGTCGATGAACCAGCCCTGCAGCGCGTCCTCGCCGGTAATGCCCAGCGCATGCATCTTCGCCTGCACCGCCGGCGAGGCCCGCCACTGGTCCTTGATCGCCTCGTCGCCGCCGACGTGGATGTAGGTCGAGGGGAACAACGCCATCACTTCGTCGAGCACGTTGCCGATGAATTCGAAGGTGGCGTCGTCGACGTTGTAGAGATACGGGTTGACGCCCCAGTCGGTCGACACCGGCGGCCGCTGGCCGGTGACGCCGAACTGCGGATAGGCGGCGACCGCCGCCTGCGCGTGGCCGGGCATGTCGATCTCCGGCACCACGGTGATGTGGCGCGCGGCGGCGTACGCGACCACTTCGCGTAGCTGCGCCTGCGTGTAGAAACCACCGTAGCGCCGCGGCTCGCCGTCGTGCCCGGCATCCGGCGGCGTGCGCCATGCGCCAATCTTCGTGAGCTTGGGATAGCGCTTGATCTCGATGCGCCAGCCCTGGTCGTCGGTGAGGTGCCAGTGGAAGGTGTTGAGCTTGTGCTGGGCCATCTGGTCGAGCAGGCGCTCGATTTCTTCCACCGTCTGGAAGTGCCGCACGGAATCCAGCATCAGGCCGCGCCAGGCGAAACGCGGCTGGTCGTGAATGGCCAGCGCCGGCACATCGACCGCGCCTTGCTTCGCATCGGGCGTGAGCAGTTGCCACAGGGTCACCGCGCCGTAGAACAGGCCGGCGTCGTCGCGCGCGCTGACCCGGATGCCTTGCGGTGTGACATCCAGTGCATAGCCTTCGCGGTTCGCCACCGGCGCGGCGGAATCACGTTGCAGCACGATCGCGCCGGCGGTGGCCGGGCCGTGCTTCAGCGGCAAGTGCAGGCCGCGGGTACGCGCGACCAGGTCGGCCAGCCACGCGCCGGTGCGCCGGGTCGAGGCGGCCTCGTCGGCGAGCACGATCGGCGTATGCGCGTCGACGGTGAAACTGCCAGCAGCGACGCGCAGTTGCGCCGGCAGCGGCAGCAGGGCGGGAGCCGGCGGCTCGGCGGCCCGGGCGAAGCCGGCGAGGCCCAGTATCAGGGTCGCGCAGCCGAGCAGGATCAGACGGCGGGTCATCGGTAGTCTCCGTCGCAGCAGGTGTATCACGCTAGCAAAAAAACGGGCCCGGCAAGATGGGACCGGGCCCGGTTGGGGAGGATGCGGAGCCGTCCGTGGCCCGCCTCGCGGTGGAACCGGCTCAGCGCTTGTGAAGAAAACCACTTCCTGTGGTTTTCTTCAGTCGCGAGTCCGGTACACGCCCGGACTCGCTCACATGAAACAGTCACTGGCGTGACTGTTTTATGCCCGGCCCTCGGGCAACCGCTCCTGCGTTGCCTCCACTCGGGCATCGGGCAACCGCTCCCTGCGTTGCCTCAACTCGGGCATCCATGCCCTCGCCATGCCCTCGCCGTGGCCGGCCTGAGAGGTTGAAAAAATCACAACCTCTCAGAGCTTGAAACGCAGGTTCAGGTAGTACTGCCGGCCGTTGTCGTAGAACGCGTACGGCTGCTTTCCGTAGGTGGCGTTCCGCGTGTAGTACTTCAGCTTCGGCTCGTTGAGGTTCATCGCGTCGAGCGACAGCGAGATATGGTCGTTGAGCTGGTAGCCCAGCGACACCGCGAGGTTGCCGATGCCCTGCTGGAAGTAGGTGTCGGTACGGCTCACGCCGGCATAGAACGCCGAACGGTAGGTGTAGCTGACGCGGGCGTTGAACTGCTTGTTCTCGAAGTAGCCCGACACGTTGTAGGTGTTCCTCGAGGCGCCCTGCAGCGGCTTGTCGCCGGTGGCGTGTGCGTCGGCGTAGGTGTAGTTGGCCTGCACGCCGAAGTTGTCGCCGATCGGCTGGATGTAGTTCAGCTCCACGCCGCGGACCTGGCCGTTGACGTTGGTCGGCACGCTGATCAGGTAGTTCGAGAACACGTCGTGGCCGGCGGCCTGGCTGGCCGGCATGTCCTTGAAGCTGCGCGTCTGGTTGCCGAAGGTGACGTAGTCCTTCAGGTTCATCGCGTACACGCCGGCCGACAGCAGGCCGCGTGGCGCGAAGTACCATTCCACCGCGGCATCGAAGTTGCTCGCTATCAGCGGCTTGAGCTGCGGATTGCCGCCGCTGCCGGTGTGGGTGAGGTCGTCGGCCGACACCGAGCCGGCCAGCGCCGAGTAGTCCGGACGGGTCATCGTCTGCGACGCGGCGAAGCGCAGCAGCAGGTCGTCGCGCACGGCGAGCTTGAGGTTGGCGCTGGGCAGGAACTTGTCGTAGCTGTGCCGGTAGGTGTTCCAGAAGTAGTCGCCGAACGCCGAACCGGTGATCGGGCCGGTGACCGAGCTGGCCGCGGCGTCGGGCGAGGTGCTGCTGTAGCCGATGTCCTCCTTGGTCTTCACGTAGCGCACGCCGATGTTGCCGCTGGCGATGCCGGACTCGAAGTTCAGCTGCAGGTAGGCGGCCGAATCCTTCTCTTTGACCTTGTAGATGTCGTTGAAGTAGAAGCGCCCAACCGGGTCGCGGTTGGCGAACTTGCCGTCGATCTGCGCCAGCTGGGCCGGCGTCCAGAACCAGATCGGGCCGGGGAAGCTGCCGCTGAGCGAGCTGTTGAAGCCGCCCGGATAGCGGCTGTAGGTGGCGGTCGGGTAGGCGGCCGGGTTCTGCCAGTCGGAGGACCAGTTCGGCCCCTGCGCGATCTCGAACGGATTCTGCCGCGTGTGCTTGGCGTAACGGGCGCCGAACTGCAGCGAGGTGAACGCGTCGTTGTCGAAGCTGAGCTCGCCGTCGAACTGCGCCCAGTCCTCCTTGTCCTTCACCTTGATGCGCTGGCCGCCGAAGATCCAGCCGGCCGAGGGCAGGATGCCCGACGGCGAGCTGTTGTCGCCGCCCAGCGTCCAGTTGATCGGCTTGCCGAGGCCGCGCATGTCCCAGCTGGCGCCGGCGCCGCCGGCGGTGCCCAGCTCGATTACGTCCTGGGTCGGGCTGGAGCCGGTGCCGCGGGTGGTGCCGAGTTGGCCCTTGAGGTTGAGGTGGTCGGTGACGCCCCAGTTCGCATCGAGGGTGAGGTACTTCGATTCCGACGACGCGCCGGGGCGGGAGATCTGGTCGTACACGCCGTACGCGCCGGTGCCGCCGGCGATCGAGCCGCTGGTGACCACGTTGTTGTTGATCGAATTGGCGGTCAGCACGCCGCCGTTGGCCAGCGCACTGCTGGCCCACATCATGTAGTTGCGGTTGTAGTTGTCGGCCTTGAGCTTGGAGTAGAAGCCGCTGAGGTCGAGCGTGAGGTTGTCGGTCGGCCTGACCTGGAAGTCGATCACGCCGCCCTTGCGCTCGCGCTCCTGGGTGAACAGCACCGCGCCGATCTCGTTGGGGTAATACACCGTTTTGCCGCCGACCGTGGTGGGCACGTAGCCGCCCACCACTTCCTGGCCGTTGCGCTGCAGGCTGCGCTTCTCGTAGAAGCCCTGCACCAGCACGCCGACGGTGTTGGCGTCGTTCTTCCAGTTGAACAGGCCGCTGAACTGCGGCTTGGTGTCGCCGGGCAGGTCCGAGTACACGCCGCCGATCGAGGCCTCGGCGGTGATCGGCTTGGCGAACTCCAGCGGCTTGCGCGTGATGATGTCGACCGAGCCGGCGCTGCCGCCCTCGACGATGCTGGCCTCGGAGGTCTTGTGCACCACCACCTGGCTGACGATCTCCGACGGCAGCAGGGTGTAGCTCACGCTGCGGCCCACGGTCTGCACCTGGCTCAGCACGAACCAGTCACCGGTGCCCACACTGTGGCCGTTGACCAGGGTCTGGGTAAGGCTGGGTGCGGTACCGCGCAGGCTGACGCGATCGCTTTCGTCGAAGCCGCCCTCGCTGGCGCTGGACGAGCTGATGTTGACGCCGGGCAGCCGTTGCAGCGTGTCGGCCACGTTCTTGGCCGGCAGCTTGCCGATGTCCTCGGCGGTGACCACCTCGACGTGCGAGGCGGCGTCCTTCTTCAGCGCCAGCGACTCGGCCTCGCTGTTGCGGATGCCGACCACGGTGACGGTGGCAAGCTCCTTCGCCTTGGCCTTGTCGGCGCGGCTCTGTGCGGTGGTGGCGCTGCTCTGCGCGGCATCCTGCGCGTACAACGCGCCGGATACGCACAGGCTGGCGATGATGCTCGCGGCTAGCAATGTCTTGCGGTAGTTCATGATCTCCTCCCCTCAGAGGCTGGCTCGAATCAAGACCGGCATGACGACGGTCGCGGACGTTGTGTGGTGGTTTGGCTTGGCGCCGTGTCGCCGGACGGTGCCCCTCTCATGCTCCCGGGCGTTCATCCAGAAACCAGCTTGCGGCGCCGATGACACCAAGCTGGCCGTGCTCGATCAGTCGTACTGGAACCTGTTGCAGGTAGGCGCGCATCACGCCCTTGTTGAAGTAGCGTTCGGCGAAGCGGCTGGCGCGCAGGAACGGCAGGATCTGCGGCAGGATGCCGCCGGCCAGGTAGACCCCGCCGCGGGCGCCGTACAGCAGCACCAGGTCGCCGACGAAGCTGCCGAGCAGGCCGCAGAACACTTCCAGCGCCTCCATCGCGGCGGCATCGCTGCCCGCCAATGCGGCGCCGGTGACCTCGGCCGGGGTCAGCAGGCGCGCTGGGCTGCCGCGCAGTTCGCACAGCGCGCCGTAGAGCTTCAGCAGGCCCGGGCCGGACAGCGCATCCTCGAACGACACGTGCGCATGCTCGCGGCGGAACAGGCGCAGGATCTCGATCTCGCGCTCGTTGCCCGGCGCCAGCGAGACCTGGCCGGCCTCGGTGGCCAGCACCTGCGCGCGCGGGTGGCCCGGCAGCAGCACCGCCGAACCCAGCCCGGTGCCCGGCCCCATCACCAACGCCGGCCCGCTGGCCGCCGGTTGCGCGGCCTCGATGATCGGCCGCGTCTCGTCGGCGGCGATGAACTGGGTGGCGTAGGCGACCGCCTCGAAATCATTGATCACCGCTAGTTGACGGATGCCGAGGCCGTCGCGGATCTCGCGGATCGACACCGGCCACGGCAGGTTGCCGTTGACGATCGCGTCGTCCAGCACGTAGCCGGCGCAGGCCACCGCGCAGTGACGCAGCCCACCGCGCAGCGCCGCGTACGGCGTGCTGGCCAGCTGGTCGACGAAGTCCTGCAGCATCGCGGCCAGGCCGGGCCAGTCGGCGCAGCTGTAGCGGTGGTAGTGCAGCACGCTGACCGGGTGGGGACCGGCCGTGTTGCCGACGACCAGGCCGATGCGCGCATGCGTGCCGCCGACGTCGGCGGCCAGGAACGGCGGCTGCCGATCCGGCCCGGCGCCAGGCCCGCCCGACGCCGACGCGTCGGCAACCGCCGCTGCATGACGCTGGTTCGCGACTTCCCCCACTGCCCTCTCCCGTAGCTGGCGATGGCCCGACCCGGACACGTTGACGCGAACCGGTACGGCCTGATTCGGGCGGAGTCTGCTGTCAGAATGACAACGTTGTCAACCGGACTGGCGACAAATTTTTGAACGCACGATGCGGCGACGCAATATAACTGTCACGACACTCTTGATCCATCCGTGATGAAGCCATGTAAATGGCTTCGTATGGCGCGGTAGCGCATGAAAGTGCGACAGCAAGGTAGCTTGCTGCAGCGCCGCGACGACGACTCCACATGACCGTCCGGACGGCACAGGCACGAGCACCTGCCTGCAGCCATAACGGATGGCTTTATTGACAACGTTGCACTTTTCGGCAATTAAGGGGACATTCCTGCCTGCCCCGGTCAGCCGACCGGGCGGCACGGCGACTCCGGGGAGAACCATCCATGGCAACCACGCTGGCGGCGGCGCCGTCCGAACGCACCCATCTCGGTCCGATGCTGGTGATCGGCCTGCTGTTCTTCATCTTCGGCTTCGTCACCTGGCTCAACGGGCCACTGATCACCTTCGTCAAGCTGGCGTTCGATCTCGACGACGTGAACGCGTTCCTGGTGCCGATGGCGTTCTACCTGTCGTATTTCTTCCTGGCGCTGCCGTCGTCCGCGGTGCTGCGCCGCACCGGCATGAAGAAGGGCATGGCGCTCGGCCTGTTCGTGATGGCGCTCGGCGCGGTGCTGTTCGGCCAGTTCGCCACCATGCGCCTGTACCCGGGCGCGCTGACCGGGTTGTTCGTGATCGGCGCCGGGCTGTCGCTGCTGCAGACCGCGTCCAATCCCTACATCAGCATCCTGGGGCCGATCGACAGCGCGGCGCAGCGCATCGCCTTCATGGGCATCTGCAACAAGCTGGCCGGCGCGATCGCCCCGTTCGTGTTCGGCGCGCTGGTGCTCAGCGGCATCGGCACCTTCGGCCAGCAGGTCGAGTCGGCGCCGACGCCGCAGGCGCGCGAGGCCCTGCTCAACGCGTTCGCCGGCAAGGTGCACCTGCCGTACATGGTGATGGCGGGCCTGCTGGTGGTGCTGGCGATCTGGATCGCGCGCTCCTCGCTGCCGGAGATCAGGCCCGCCGGCGCCAACAGCGAGCAGGCGATCGGCCACCGCAGCGGCAGCATCTTCAGCTTCCCGCACCTGTGGCTGGGCGTACTGTGCCTGTTCCTCTACGTGGGCGTGGAAGTGATGGCCGGCGACGCGATCGGCACCTACGGCCAGGGTTTCGGCCTGCCGCCGGACGCCACCAAGCACTTCACCTCGTACACGCTGCTCGCGATGCTGGCCGGCTACCTGGCCGGGCTGGCGCTGATCCCGCGCTTCATCACGCAGCAGCGCTACCTGGCGCTATCGGCCGTGCTGGGCGTCGTCCTTGCGATCGGCGCCTGGCTGACCCACGGCTACGTGTCGGTGGCGTTCGTGGCGGCGCTGGGTTTTGCCAACGCGATGATGTGGCCGGCGATCTTCCCGCTGGCGATCAATGGGCTAGGCCGCCACACCGAGGCCGGCTCGGCGCTGCTGATCATGGGCATCGCCGGCGGCGCGGTGGTGCCGCAGCTGTTCGTGCACCTGAAGCAGAACGTCGACTTCCAGCTCGCCTTCACCGCGCTGGTGGTGCCGTGCTACCTGTACATCCTGTATTACGGGCTGGCCGGCCACCGGGTCGGCCAGCAGCGGACAGCGTGAGACAGGAGTTCGCTACCGCCCGGCCATAAGCTAGGATGCTCACGCCGCCGCGCCGACGCGTGCGGCGCCACCGGCACCATGGCGCGACCGGCGACCAGTCCTTTCGATCCACGAGGTTCAGCGGGTGCGCAGCGCCACCATCAAGGATGTCGCGGAACGTGCGGGCGTCTCGCTGAAGACGGTCTCGCGGGTGATCAACAACGAGCCGTCGGTGCACCCCCGCACGCGGGCGAAGGTGCAGCGCGAGATCGACGCGCTCGGCTACCGGCCCGACCCCTCCGCGCGCAGCCTGCGCAGCACCCGCGCCTACGCAATCGGGCTGGTCTACGACAACCCGAACGCGCACTACGTGATCAACCTGCAGCACGGTGTGCTGGCCGCCTGCCGCGCCAGCGGCTACGGCCTGCAGATCCACCCCTGCGACTCTTCCTCGCCAAAGCTGGCCGACGAGCTGCGCGAACTGGCGCAGCGTTCGCGCCTGGCCGGGCTGGTGCTGGCGCCGCCGATGTCCGAGCAGCCGGCGCTGATCGAGGCGCTGAGCCAGGCGCAGGTCCCGTTCATCCGCATCATCTCGGCGCGCAAGGACCCGCAGGACGGCCACCCATGCGTCTACGTCGACGACCGCGACGCGGCCTACGCGATCACTGAACACCTGATCCAGCTCGGCCACCAGCGCATCGGCTTCCTGTGGGGCGGCCGCGAACACCACTCCAGCCTGGAACGCTACCAGGGCTACGAAGACGCGCTGAAGGACTACGGCATCGCGCTCGACCGCAAGCTGATCGTGCCCGGCGACTACACCTTCGACGACGGCTTCCGCGGCGCGCGCAAGCTGCTGGCGTTGAAGGAGCGCCCCAGCGCGATCTTCGGCAGCAACGACGAGATCGCCGCTGGCGTGCTGGCCGCGGCGCATTCGGACGGCATCAACGTGCCGTACGAACTCTCCATCGCCGGCTTCGAGGACAGCCCGTTCTCCAAGCAGTCGTGGCCGGCGCTGACCACCGCGCGCCAGGCCACCGAGGACATCGCGCGGCATGCCGCGCAGCGGCTGATCGACGACCTGCAGCGCGCGGCCAACGGCGAGCCGCCGGTGAGTCGCAACGAAGGCTTCAGCCCGGAACTGGTGGTGCGCGGCTCCACCGCGCCGCGGCACACGGTGCCGTCTCGGCGCTGAGCGCATTGCGCCGTACGTTCGATTCGTAGCGCACCCTACCCACTGGCTGCGCGACATGCGCCGGTGGGGACGGAGCGGTGCGGCTTACTTGACGTTGTCGGTCTGCCCGATGAAGCGCGCGACGTTGTCGTGCAGCAGCTTCAGCGACGACTCGTGCGCGTACACCATGTGCCCGGACGGGTACCACGCATAGCTGATGTTGCGCTCCAGGCTGGCCGGGATCGGCAGGTGGCGCATCTCGTAGTCGGCGGCGAAGTACGGCGTGGCCAGGTCGTAGTAGCCGCCGTGCAGGGAGACCTTGAGGTTGGGGTTGGTCTTCATCGCCATCGCCAGGTCCGGCATCACGTTGGTCGATGATTGCAGCGCCTCGCCGTGCACGCCGGGCGCCTTGTGCGAGAAATCCCAATGCTTGATGTCGGCGAACAGCCGGTACTGCCGGCCGTGGCCGAACTTCAGCTCGCGCCGCACATAGTCGTTGAACGCGGCCACGTAGGCCGAGCTGATCGCCGAGGACTGCGGGTCGTACTCGGAATCCTTGCTCAGCGGATCGATCGACGGCCCGGCGAAGCGGCTGTCCAGCCGCCCGGTGGTGACGTCGCCGTCGGCCTGCAGCTCGTGCTCGAACATGCCGCCGGTCACGCGCAGGTTCGCCTTCAGCAGGTAGGCCACCGGCAGGCCGGTGTACGCATGCAGCTTCTGCGCCACCGCCTGCCTGCGCGCATCGTCCAGGCGCGAGCCGGCCATCAGCGCCTGCGCGTAATCGCCCAGCGCGTACTGCTCCACCTCGCGCAGGAACGGTTCCAGCGCAGCCGGCTGCTGCGGCAGCTTGTGGTGGTAGAACGCGGTGGCGGCGAAGGTCGGCAGCGCCAGTTCGTACGGCAGGTCGATGCCGGGGTTGAACTCCGGCCCGTCGATGCTGGTGTCGAAACTGAGGATCTGCGACAGCAGGATCACCCCATTGAGGTCGACGCTGTCCTCGTTCTCCAGGATGTTCGCCAGCACCGCCGAGCGGGTGGTGCCGTAGCTTTCGCCGAACAGGTACTTCGGCGAGTTCCAGCGGTCGTACTTCGACAGGAAGCGGGTGACGAACTGGGCGAACGCATGGCCGTCGCCGTCCACGCCGTAGATCGCCTTCTGGCGATCCTTCATCTGCTCCTCGCGCTTGGACTTGTCCGGGTCAGCGGCGATCAACCGGCTGAAGCCGGCGCCCGGTGCGTCGATGAACACCAGGTCGGAGGCATCGAGCAGGCTGTAGTCGTTGTTGACCAGCCCGTACGGCGCCGCCGGCGTGTGGCTGTCGTCGCTGGTGACCACGCGCTTCGGCCCGAACGCGCCCATGTGCAGCCAGACCGTGGCCGAACCGGGGCCGCCGTTGTAGATGAAGGTGACCGGCCGCTTCGTCGCTGCAACGCCCTTCTTGAAATACGCAACGTAGAACATGCTGACCTGGGGCTCGTCCTCCTTGTCGCCCTTGCCATGCAGCACCAGCGTGCCGGCCACCGCCTTGTAGTCGATGCGATGGCCCTCGACCGATACCGAACCCTCGCTGGCCGACGACTGCGGCTCGACCAGCGCCGCGTCGGACTGCTCCGGTTTGGACTTGTCGTCCTTCTTGT
The DNA here is from genome assembly GCF_058789735.1 of Rhodanobacter sp. FW106-PBR-R2A-1-15. Lineage (NCBI taxonomy): Bacteria > Pseudomonadati > Pseudomonadota > Gammaproteobacteria > Lysobacterales > Rhodanobacteraceae > Rhodanobacter > Rhodanobacter sp. FW106-PBR-R2A-1-15. The sequence goes on from NZ_JBYTEM010000018.1 coordinate 48,308, forward strand.
CCGGGGCGGCGACCGCGACCGCGCTCAGCAGCAGTGCACACGACAACGCGACGAGAGGAAGTTTGCGCATGGCCCGGAATTCCCGCTGGCTGGGGCGCCATCGCCCCGAAGCGTCGCAGCATAGACAGCGCGGCAGCGCGATTTCATAGCCCAGAAGTCACTGCTCAGCCGTACGCGATCACCCCGATCGCCAGCAGCGCCAGCGCCACGCCGGCGAGGTTGAGCCGGCTCAGGCGCTCGCGGAACAGCAGCAGGCCGACCAGCGCGCCCAATGCGACCACGCCGAGGTTCATGCTGGCGAACACCAGCGCCGGGTGCTCGGGCAGCGCGCGGTGGCCGCGCAGGTAGAACAGGATGTTGCCGAAGTTGGCCAGGCCGAGCAGCAGGCCGGCCAGCGCGTTGCGCGCGGTGAAGCGAGTCTGCCCGCGCGCGCGGCGCCACAGCTGCAATGCGAAGGCGACCAGCAGGGCCAGCGCGAACATCGCCTGCAGCGACGCGCCCAGCGGTACGCCGGCCTGGGCCACGCGCTTGAACAGGATGTCGATCACGCCGAAGCCGGTGAACACCGCCAGCGGATACAGCCAACCGGCCGTGCCGCGTTCTGCGTTGTCATGCCCACTGCGCCAGACCATGCCCAGCAGGGCGAGCAGGCCCAGCACGACGCCGAGCGCCTTGAACGCGGTGAGCTGTTCGCCGAACAGCGCGAACGCGGCCAGCAGCGAGAGCAGCAGCGACAACCGCTGCGCCGCGTCGCTGCGCACGATGCCGGCGTGGCGCACGGACGCGGCCAGCGCCAGGAAGATCGTGGGCAGCAGGATGCCCAGCGCGGCCAGTGCCAGCCATGGCACGCCTGGGCCGCGCAGGCTCACCGGCGTGGGCTGCAACAGCCACGTGGTGAGCGCGCCAGCGACCACGTAGTTCCAGGCAATCGCCTGGCCCACGTCGATGCCGAAACGCCGCGCCAGCTTCAGCAGCACCGACACCAGCACGCTGCACGCCACGCTGAGCAGTACGTAGATCATCCCTCACTCCGGCAGCGGCAAACCGCCATTGTGCCGCAGCGCGGCCAGTGCTCAGAACGCATCCAGCGGGATTTTCAGGTACTGCACGCCGTTGTCCTCGGCCGGCGGCAGCCGGCCTGCGCGCATGTTCACCTGCACCGCGGGCAGCAGCAGCGGCGGCACGGCCAGCGTGGCGTCGCGCTCGCGGCGCAGGGCGACGAACTCGGCCTCGCCGATGCCGTCGCGCACGTGGACGTTGCCGGTGCGCTCGGCGGCCACCGTGGTCTGGTGCGAAAACGTCTCACGGCCGGGCGCCTTGTAGTCGTGGCAGAGGAAGATCCGCGTGCTGCCCGGCAGCTCGAAAATGCGCCGGATCGAGCGGTACAGCGTCGCCGCGTCGCCGCCGGGGAAATCGCAACGGGCAGTGCCGTAGTCGGGCATGAACAGGGTGTCGCCGACGAACGCCGCATCACCGATCACGTGCGTCATGCAGGCTGGTGTATGGCCCGGCGTGTGAATCGCGCTGGCCTCGATGCTGCCCACGCGGTAGCGCTCGCCGTCGGCGAACAGGTGGTCGAACTGGCTGCCGTCGCGGGCGAAGCCGGCGCCGGCGTTGAACAGTTCACCGAAGGTCGCCTGCACGGCGCGCACGTGCTCGCCGATGCCGAGCCGGCCGCCCAGCTGCGCCTGCATGTACGCCGCCGCCGACAGGTGGTCGGCGTGCACGTGCGTTTCGATGATCCAGTCGACCGCCAGACCCTGCGCCTGCACGAACGCCACCAGCGCGTCGGCCGACTGGTGGCCGCTGCGCCCGGACGCCGCGTCGTAGTCGAGCACCGCGTCGATCACCGCGGCGCGGCGCGTCGCCGGGTCCGCCACCACGTAGCTGAAGGTGTGGCTGGCGGCGTGGAAGAACGCCGTCACGTCAGGCTGTGGCATGGAAGCTCCCCCGCTGGATGATCGAAGCGCGGCCGCCCGCGGCTCAGGCCCGCGACTTCCGCGAGCGCGATTTTTCCGCAGGCGCGCAATAGATGCCATACAGCGCGTCGATGATCCGTTCGGCCGGCCCGGGCGCGAGCGCGTACCAGATGGTCTGCGACTCGCGCCGCGTGTTTACCAGGCCTTCCTCGCGCAACCTGGCCAGGTGCTGCGAGAGCGCGGACTGGGCCAGGTCGGGCAACTGCTCGTTGATCTGCCCCACCGACATCTCGCGGTCGACCAGCAGGCACAGCACGCGCAGGCGCTGGGCGTTGCCGAGCGCCTTGAGCAGGCGCGACGCATCATCGGCGCAGGCGCGCATGGCGCCCAGATCCGCATGGTTCGGTAACGGCATGGCTGCGCCTCCGGGTCGGTGCTGTCTGCTGGGTGTAGGGCTTGACTTTAGCACAGCTATCTAAATAAGCTATGCCTAATGTAGATTCTTCTATTAGAAATATTGACCCTGGTCAAGCTGTCGCAACGCATAGGCGCCTACCGTGGCAGTCGGCTCCAGCCGAGATGAGCAGTCCCGTTTCCACACACCCCAGAGGAGTGTCGAGCCATGGCAAACATCGTCATCCTTGGAGCAGGCCTGGGCGGCATGTCGGCGGCCTACGAGATCCGCGACACCGTGGGCAGTGGGCACGCGATCACCGTGATCGGCGAAGGGCCGCAGTTCAACTTCACGCCTTCCAACCCCTGGGTGGCGGTGGGCTGGCGCGGGCAGGACGAGATCCGGGTGGACGTCGCCCAGCCGCTGGCCCGGCGCGACATCCGTTTTATCGACGCCGGTGCCAGCAAGGTGCACCCGGCCGACCACCAGATCGAACTGGGCGACGGGCGCAAGCTGGATTACGACTACCTGGTGATCACCACCGGGCCGCGCCTGGCGTTCGAGCGGGTACCGGGCAGCGGGCCGGAAGGCTACACGCAGTCGATCTGCACCGGCCCGCACGCGCACCGGGCCTGGCTGGCCTATCAGGAGTTCCTCAAGCACCCGGGGCCGATCGTGATCAGCGCGGCGCAGGGCGCCAGCTGCTTCGGCCCCGCCTACGAGTTTGCGATGATCGTGGACACCGACCTGCGCCGGCGCAAGCTGCGCGACCGGGTGCCGATGACCTATGTCACCGCCGAACCGTACATCGGCCACATGGGCCTGGGCGGCATCGGCGACTCCAAGGGACTGCTCGAATCGGAACTGCGCCAGCGCCACATCAAGTGGATCACCAACGCGCGGGTGCGCTCGGTCGAATCCGGTGCGATGCATGTCGAGCAACTGGATGAACGCGGCCAGCTGCAGCAGGAACACAACCTGCCGTTTGCCTTCTCGATGCTGCTGCCCTCGTTCGCCGGCGTCGACGCGGTGAAGGAGGTCGAGGGCCTGGTCAATCCAGGCGGCTTCGTGCTGATCGACGAGTTTCAGCGCAACCCCGCCTACCCCAACGTCTACGCCGCCGGCGTGTGCGTGGCCATTCCGCCGGTCGAGGTCACCCCGGTACCCACCGGCGCGCCCAAGACCGGGCTGATGATCGAGTCGATGGTCACCGCCATCGCGCACAACCTGCGCGACGCCATCGCCGGCAAGCCGCCGCATGCGCGCGCTACCTGGAACGCGATGTGCCTGGCCGACATGGGCGACCGCGGCTTCGCCTTCATCGCGTTGCCGCAGATTCCGCCGCGCAACGTGACCAAGGCGATGACCGGCAAGTGGGTGCACCTGGCCAAGGTTGCCTACGAGAAGTACTTCCTGCGCAAGATGCGCAAGGGCCAGGCCGACCCGATCTACGAGAAAACCATCATGGAGGCGTTCGGCATCGAGCGCCTGAAGCCGGACGTCAAGGCCGACGAGACGCCGGCCCCATGACCGCCCGCGGCGAGACTGCCCCATGAGGGGCCAACGCGCCGCGCCACCCTCCATCCACTGCAGGAGAACAACATGACTATCGAAAACGCGGTACGAGCCTTTGCCGGCGCGGTGATCCTGATCAGCCTGGGCCTCGCCCACTTCGTGTCGCCCGGCTGGTTGTGGCTGACCGCCTTCGTCGGGTTCAACCTGTTCCAGTCCGCCTTCAGCGGCCTCTGCCCGCTGGCCATCATCCTGCGCAAGCTCGGCCTGAAGCCGGCCTGCGCGATCAAGTCATAACCGCGCCGCGCGCGAGAGAGGCAACCAACATGTACTACATCGTGGAATCGACAAAATCCTTCGAGGACGCGGTCAGCGATCTCGACGCCGCCGTCAGTCGCCACCAGTTCGGCGTGCTGCACGTGCACGACCTGGGCGCCACCTTGCGCAGCAAGGGCTTCGCGTTCGCCGGGCAATGCAAGGTGTTCGAGGTGTGCAGCCCGCGCCACGCCGCCAGCGTGCTGGCCACCGACCTGCGTCTCAACATGGCGCTGCCCTGCCGCATCTCGGTGTACACCGAGAACGGCGACACGCGCATCGGCATGATCAAGCCGGTGCCGATGCTCGGCATGCTCTCGTCCGACGCGCAGCTGGCCGCGATCGCGCAGGAGGTCGAAAGCGCGACCATGCGGATGATCGACGAGGCCGCATGAGCATGCGCCACCTCCGCTCGCTGCCCGCCGCGCTGCTCGCGCTGGGCCTGCTCGCCGGCTGCGGCGGCAAGCCGAACGCCGGCGACGCCGCGGCGAAACCGCCGGCGCTGGCGGCGATCGTCGTGCGCGCGGAGGACGCGCCGCGGCAGCAGCTCTGGGACGGCGTGGTCGAGGCCGTGCAGCAGGTGACGATCACCGCGCAGACCAATGCGCGCGTGCGCGAACTGCCGTACGACGTCAACGACGTGGTGGCCAAGGGCGACGTGCTGGTGCGCTTCAGCGACGTGGAGCAGCAGTCCGCGCGCCAGGCCGCCCGGGCACAGCTCGCCTCGGCCGAGGCGAGCTACAAGGAGGCGCAGGCGTCGTTCGGGCGCATCGAGGCGGTCTATGCGAAAGGCTACGTGTCCGCCGCGCAGATGGACCAGCAGCGCGCGGCGCGCGATGCGGCGCGCGCGGCGCTGGATGCCGCGCGCGCCCAGCTGGCGAACGTCGGCCAGCAGCTGGACTACACCGTGCTGCGCGCGCCGTTCGCCGGCATCATCACGCGTCGTTTCGTGCACGTGGGTGAGGCGGTGCAGGCCGGGCCGCCGTCGCCGCAGCCGCTGATCCAGCTGCAGGCGCTGGACCAGTTGCGGGTCAACGTGCAGGTGCCGCAGAGCGCGGTCGAGGCGATCCGCCAGTTCCACTCGGCGCAGGTGCTGCGCGGCGAGCGGCGCATCGCGGCCGGCGCGGTCGAGGTGTTTCCCTACGCCGACCCGCAGACCCACACGTTCAACGTGCGGCTGCCGTTGCCGGCAGACAACGGTGGCCTGTATCCGGGCATGACGGTGAAGGTGGCGTTCGCCACCGGCGCGGCGAAGCGCCTGCTGCTGCCCGCCTCGACGCTGGTGCGGCGCGGCGAGCTGGTCGGCGTCTACGCGCTCGACGCGTACGGGGTGAGCCTGCGCCAGCTGCGCATCGGCCCGCAGGACGGCGACCACGTCGAGATCCTGGCCGGGCTCGACGACGGCGAACGCGTGGCCCGCGACCCGCAGGCGGCCCGTGCCTGGCTGGTCGCGCGGCACGCCGCCGGCCGGCCCTCCAGCGGTGCGTCCACCCATGAATGAGCCTACCCGGCTGGGTATCTCCGGGCGTATCGCGCGGGCGTTCCAGGCCTCGCAGATCACGCCCTTGCTGGCGCTGGCCGGACTGCTGCTGGGCATCGCCGCGGCGATCATCACGCCCAAGGAGGAAGACCCGCAGATCGAAGTGACCATGGCCAACGTGCTGGTGCCGTACCCGGGCGCCAGCGTGCAGAGCGTCGAGAACCTGGTGAGCTTTCCGCTGGAGCAGAAGGTCGCCGAGATCAAGGGCGTCAAGCACGTCTACTCGATGAGCCGCGCCGGCATGGCAGTGGTGACGGTGGAGTTCGACGTCGGCGTGCCGCGCCAGCAGGCGCTGGTCGACCTGTACAACAAGCTGTACTCCAACGCCGACTGGGTGCCGGCCGGGCTTGGCGTCGGCCAGCCGCTGGTGAAGCCGTACGGGATCGACGACGTGCCGATGATGGCGGTGACCCTGTGGTCCGACCGCCCGGAAACCACGCCCGAGCAGCTGGCCAAGGTGGCGCACACGCTGGAGACCGAGCTCAAGCGGGTGCCCGGCACGCGCGACGTCTACACCATCGGCGCGCCGGAGCGCGCGGTGATGGTCGAGCTGGATCCGGCCAAACTGGCCACCCACCAGCTCGCCGTCGCCGACCTGGTGCGCACGCTGAAGGCGGCCAACGTGGCGGTCGACGCCGGCAGCGAGATCGGCGGCAACCGCGACCTGCCGGTCAAGGCCGGCACCCTGCTGATGAACGCGGACGAGGTGGCGCAGCTGGTGATCGGCCTGGCCGACGGCCGCCCGCTGTATCTGTCGGACGTGGCCCGCGTGGAGGCGGGCAGCAACCATGTGACGCGGCTGGCCTCGTTCGGCACGCCGCCGGGCCGGGCCGGGCCGCTCGCCGGGCTGGCCCCCGCGGTGACCCTGGCGATCGCCAAGAAGGCCGGCAGCAATGCCCACACCATCGCCGGCACCATCCGCGAGCGGCTGGACGCCTTGCGCGGGGTCGACATTCCCGCGGGCGTGCACGCCACGGTGACCCGCGACTACGGGCAGACCGCCAACGATAAGGCCGACGAGCTGCTGCTGCACCTGGGCCTGGCCGCGCTGGCGGTGGTGCTGCTGGTGCTGCTGGCGCTGGGCTGGCGCGAGGCGGTGGTGGTCGGCACCGCCGTGGTGGTGACGCTGGCGGTGACCCTGTTCGCCTCGTGGGCGATCGGCTTCACCATCAACCGGGTGTCGCTGTTCGCGCTGATCTTCTCGATCGGCATCCTGGTCGACGACGCGATCGTGGTGGTGGAGAACATCCACCGGCACATGGCGCGCGGCGACAAGAGCCTGCTGCAGGCGATTCCCGCCGCGGTGGACGAAGTGGGCGGGCCGACCATTCTGGCCACCTTCACGGTGATCGCCGCGCTGCTGCCGATGGCCTTCGTTGGCGGGCTGATGGGGCCGTACATGCGGCCGATCCCGATCAACGCCTCGGTCGGCATGCTGATCTCGCTGGCGGTGGCCTTCGTGGTCACGCCGTGGCTGGCCTACCAGCTGCTGCGCCGCCATGCGCCGGCGGCCGGCGCGGCGCAGCACTCGCGTATCGACGACTTCCTGCAGAACCTGTTCACCCGCGTGATGCGCCCGTTCCTCGGCCACCCGAAGGCGGCGCGCAACCGGCGCCGGCTGTTCCTCGGCATGAGCCTGCTGGTGCTGCTGGCCGCCGGCCTGGCCGGGGTCAAGCTGGTGGTGCTGAAGATGCTGCCGTTCGACAACAAGTCCGAGTTCCAGGTGGTGCTGAACATGCCCGAGGGTTCGACCCTGGAGCAGACCCAGCGCGTGCTGGTCGAGCTCGGCCGCGTGCTGGACGGTGTGCCGGAGGTGAAGGACTACCAGCTCTACGCCGGCACCTCGGCGCCGATGAACTTCAACGGCCTGGTGCGCCAGTACTACCTGCGCAACCAGCCGTACCAGGGCGACATCCAGGTCAACCTGGTCGACAAGGGCGAGCGCCAGCGGCAAAGCCACCAGGTTGCGCTGGCGGTGCGCCCGGCGCTGGCGGCGGTGGCGCAGCGCTTCCACGCCCACCTGGTGGTGGCCGAGGTGCCGCCCGGGCCGCCGGTGATAGCGCCGATCGTGGCCGAGATCTACGGGCCGGACTACCGCGACCAGCGCGGGGTCGTGCTGGCGCTGGCGCAGCTGTTCGAGCGTACGCCGGGTATCGTCGACGTCAACCTGAGCACGGAGAACCCGCAGGCGACGCGCCAGCTGGTGGAGATCGACCGTGCGCGCGCGGCCGCGCTGGGCATCAGCCAGGCCGACATCGTCGACGCCCTGCGCACCGGCATGGGCGGCACGCCGGCCAGCTACATGGCGGACGAGAACGCCAAGTACGCGGTGCCGATCGTGCTGCGGCTGCCGCCGGCCGCGCTGGGCTCGATGGACAATGTGCTCAAGCTGCGCGTGCGCTCCGCCGCGGGACAGCTGGTGCCGATCTCCGAGGTGGTGAAGGTGGTCACCCGGCCGTGGGCCGACGCGGTCTACCACAAGGACCTGCTGCCCTATGCCTTCGTCACCGGCGACGACGCCGGCAGCGAGGACAGCCCGGTCTACGGCATGTTCCGGCTGGTCGGCAAAATCGGCCAGACGCGCCTGGACAGGCAGCAGCTGGCGCAGAAGTTCACCGCGCCGCCAGCCAGCGACAGCGGCTTCTCGGTGCGCTGGAGCGGCGAGTGGGAAATCACCCTGGAGACGTTCCGCGACATGGGCATCGCCTACTCGATGGGCCTGCTGCTGATCTACCTGCTGGTGGTCGGGCAGTTCCGCAGCTACCTGGTGCCGCTGATCATCATGGCGCCGATCCCGCTGACCGTGATCGGCGTGATGCCGGGGCACTGGCTGTTCGGCGCGCAGTTCACCGCCACCTCGATGATCGGCATGATCGCGCTGGCCGGCATCATCGTGCGCAACTCGATCCTGCTGGTGGACTTCATCAACCATTCGCTGGCGGCGGGGCTGAGCCTGGAGAATGCGGTGGTCGAGGCCGGCGCGGTGCGCGCCAAGCCGATCATCCTCACCGCGCTGGCGGCGATGCTCGGCGCGTTCTTCATCCTCGGCGACCCGATCTTCCAGGGCCTGGCGGTGTCGCTGGTATTTGGCGTGCTGGTATCGACCGTGCTGACCCTGCTGGTGATTCCGCTGCTGTATTACGGGTGGCTGGCGCGCGACGGCGGCCGCCACCTGCCTGGCCGCGACGCGGCCTGAGCGGGAAGGCCTTCAGCCCGCTGCGCTGCATGGAGGTGTGCATGGGCAAGCCTGGGCGGTAGTGGAAGTACCCGCAGCGGGGACGCCCCGCCACGTACGCCGACGCACTCACCGAATCCGTGGTGCATACCCAGCTGATGCTCGATCCGGCGCCCCGGGATCGGTGCGTCGCGAGACCGAACCCCGCCTGCTGGCGCAACTGCCGACCCTGCTGGCGCTGGGCGTGTTCGAGCTGTTCATCTTCCGCGCTCCCGCGTTGCACGCGCTGGTGCACGACGACTTTCGGTCCCAGCGGACCCGCGCCGCCCTGAACACTTGCCTGAGCAAAACTGGACTCGAATATATTTGCATTGACAAATATAATTTTGGCAATAGAATGCGCGGCCATGAATAGCGAATCGCTTGCCTTCTCCACGCCCAAGGAAAGCCTGGGCATCCTGCTCGGCCTGGTCCGCACGGAGATCGTGCGGGCGATGGAAACCGAGCTGGCGGCCAAGGGCCTGAACCTGAGCTTCACCCAGTTCCTGATCCTCAAACGGCTGGCCCGGCTCGGGCCGATGTCGGCCAGCGAGCTGGCCCGCTCGGTGGAACTGGACGGCGGCGCGATGACCCGCCAGCTCGACCACCTCGAGGGCAAGGGCTACCTGCGCCGCTGCCCGCATGAGCAGGACCGGCGCGCCCTGCGCATCGAGCTGACCGACGCCGGCAACGCGCTGTGGACGCAGCTGGTCGACTGCAACGAGCACGTGCTGACCGCCGCGCAGCGTTCGCTGAGCGAGGCCGAACAGGCGCAACTGCAGGACTACCTGGAGCGCGTGCTGCACGCGCTGCGCGACAAGAGCTGACCTCCCCCCTGGACTCCCCCCATGCGTCTGCATCAACTGGCGGCTGCGGCTGCCCTGACCCTTGCGCTGGCCGCTTGTGCCAGCAGCGGCGGCTTGCACCCGGAAGGCACGCCGACCGACCCGTCCACCCTGAAGGCCGGGCGCAGCCTGGCCCAGCTGTCCGCGGCCGCGTGGCCAACCACCGACTGGTGGACCGGGCTGGGCGACCGGCAATTGGACGCGTTGATCGCCGAGGCGCTGCAGGACAACCCCGGCCTGGGTGTGGCCGATGCGCGCGCCCGCGCCGCGCAGGCCGCGGCGGGCTTCGCCGACGCCGCACGCGGGCCCAGCGTGAACGGCGGCGCCGCGGTCGCCGGTGCCCGGCCGCCGCCCGCACTGCTCGGCGACAAGGCGCATTTCGCCATCGCCAAGTACGGCTACACCAGCTTCAAGTGGGATCTGGACCCATGGGGCGGCAAGCGCGCCGCGTGGGAAGCGGCGCTGGGCCAGGCGCGCGCCGCCGAGGTGGACGCCCGTGCCGCGCGCATCGAGCTGTCCGGCAACGTGGCCCGCGCCTATGTCCAGCTCGGCTATGCCTTCACCCAGCAGGACCTGGCCGACGCCGAGCTGCAACGCGCCGGTTCCGCGCGCGAACTGACCCGCCAGCGCGTGGCCGCCGGCATCGACAACCAGGTCGCGCTGAAGCAGGGCGACGCCGAAGTGGCCAGCGCCGAGCAGCAGGCGGCACTGGCCCGTCGCGCGGTCGATGCGGCGCGCTCGTCGCTGGCGGTGCTGCTGGGCAAGGGCCCGGATCGCGGCCTGCAGCTCGAACGGCCGCGGCAGCTGGCGCCGGCCGCGCTGGCGGTGCCGGCGAAGCTGCCGCTGGAGCTCGTCGGCCATCGCGCCGACCTGGTCGCGGCGCGCTGGCGCGTCGAGGCCGCGGGCAAGGACATCAGGGCGGCGAAGACCGAATTCCTGCCGGACATCAGCATCGGCGCGATGGCCGGCCTGGTCAGCTTGGGCGGCGCCAATCCGCTCAGCCTGGCCGGACGGTTCTACCAGGTCGGGCCGTCGCTCAGCCTGCCGATCTTCGACGGCGGCCGCCTGCGCGCGAACCTTTCGGCCAAGGACGCGCAGTACGACCTCGCCGTGGCGCAGTACAACCAGACCCTGGTCGGCGCGCTCAACCAGGTTGCCGACGAACTCTCCGCGCTCAAGTCGCTGCAGACGCAGATCGCCGCGCAGCAACGCGCGCAGGATGCCGCGCAACAAGCCTGGGATCTGGCCGAGCAGCGCTACCAGGCCGGCGTCGGCAGCTACCTGGAAGCGCTCAGCGTGCGCCAGCAGTTGCTCGCCGTCGAGCGCGGCAGCGCCGCGCTTGAAGCGCAGCAGGCCGATCTTTCGGTACAGCTGATCCAGGCCCTCGGCGGCGGCTACCAGCCGCGCACCGATGCGGCCGTCGCCATCCCGTCCCCCACCCCGTCACGTTCCTGAGGCAGCCCCATGTCCAGCCAGACCATCCCTGATTCGAGCGGCGCCGCGGCTGCCAGCATGCCGGTCGGTCCGCCGGCGAGGAACAACCCGCGCGGCCTGCTGTTGCGCCTGCTCGGCGGCGTGATGCTGCTCGCCGCCGTCGGCTGGTCGCTGTGGTACTTCCTCGACGGCCGCTGGTACGAGGGCACCGACGACGCCTACGTCAACGGCAACGTGGTGCAGATCACCCCGCAGGTGCCCGGCACCGTGGTCAGCATCGGCGCCGACGACGGCGACCTGGTGCATGCCGGCGACGTGCTGGTGCGGCTCGACCCCAGCGACGCCGACGTGGCGCTGGCCGGGGCGAAGGCCAACCTCGCCGCCACCGTGCGCAAGGTGCGCGGCCTGTACTCCAGCATGAACGGCGCGCAGGCCGACGTAGCCGCGCGCAAGACCGCGGTGGACAAGGCGCGCGCCGACTACCAGCGGCGCGTGGCGCTGGCCAAGTCCGGCGCGATCTCGGCCGAGGAACTGGCGCACGCCAGCGACGCGCTGACCAGCGCCGAGAGCAACCTGGTCACCGCCCAGCAGCAGTACCAGACCAGCAAGGTGCTGGTCGACGACACCGTGGTCGCCTCGCACCCGGACGTGCAGGCCGCCGCGGCACGCCTGCGCGCCGCCTTCCTCGACGACGAGCGCGCCACCCTGGTCGCGCCGGTGGACGGCTATGTGGCCAAACGCTCGGTGCAGGTCGGCCAGCGCGTGCAGCCGGGCGCCGCGCTGATGGCGGTGGTGCCGCTGCACCAGGTGTGGGTGGACGCGAACTTCAAGGAAACCCAGCTCACCGACATGCGCATCGGTCAGCCGGTGACGATCGAGTCCGACGTCTACGGCGGCAAGGTGGCCTACAAGGGCAAGGTGCAGAGCCTGGGCGTGGGCACCGGCAGCGCGTTCTCGCTGCTGCCGGCGCAGAACGCCACCGGCAACTGGATCAAGATCGTGCAGCGCATCCCGGTGCGCATCGTGTTCGACGACCCGGCCCAGCTGGACCGGCACCCGCTGCGCATCGGCATGTCGCTGAACGTGGATGTGGGCCTGCACGACCGCAGCGGCCCGATGCTTTCGCAGCGCTCGCCGAGCAAGCCCGCCTTCAGCACCGACGTCTACCGGCAGCAACTGGCCAGCGCCGACGCGACGATCACGCAGATCGTCCACGCCAACATGGCCGGCGGCAAGTAACTCCAAACCCCCGTAGGAGCCCGCTTGCGGGCGATGCTTCTGGTCTGGAAATTCAGAGCCAGAGCATCGCCCGCAAGCGGGCTCCTACAACGACCGACTGGTTCCGATGACCACCGAATTCCGCCCGCCCCACCTGGCCCTGAGCACGGTCGGCCTGTCGCTGGCCACGTTCATGCAGGTGCTGGACACCACCATCGCGAACGTGTCGCTGCCGACCATCGCCGGCAACCTCGGCGTCAGCAACAACCAGAGCACCTGGGTGATCACCTCGTTCGCGGTGAGCATGGCGATCGCGCTGCCGCTGACCGGCTTTCTCAGCCGCCGCTTCGGCGAGGTGCGGCTGTTCACCGCCTGCACGCTGCTGTTTGCGCTGACCTCGTTCCTGTGCGGGGTGTCGCAGAGCATGGGCATGCTGATCCTGTTCCGCGCGCTGCAGGGCGCGGTGGCCGGGCCGATGTACCCGATCACGCAGAGCCTGCTGATCGGCATCTATCCGCCGGCCAAGCGCGGCATGGCGCTGGCGCTGCTGGCGATGGTGACGGTGGTGGCGCCGATCGCCGGGCCGATCCTCGGCGGCTGGATCACCGACAACTATTCGTGGCCGTGGATCTTCTTCATCAACGTACCGATCGGCATCTTCGCCAGCATGGTGGTGGCGAACCAGCTGCGCGCAAAAGTGGAGAAGACCGAGCGGCCGAAGGTCGACTACGTCGGCCTGGTCAGCCTGATCATCGGCGTGGGCGCGCTGCAGATCGTGCTGGACAAGGGCAACGACGAGGACTGGTTCAACTCCAGCTTCATCATCGTCACCAGCATCGTCTCGGTGATCGGCATCGCGGTGTTCCTGATCTGGGAGCTGACCGACAAGGACCCGATCGTCGACCTGCGCCTGTTCCGCCACCGCAACTTCACCGCCGGCACCATCGCGCTGACCCTGGCCTACGCCGCGTTCTTCGCGATCGGCCTGCTGGTGCCGCTGTGGCTGCAGCGCAACCTCGGCTACACCTCGACCTGGGCCGGCTTCGCCACCGCGCCGATCGGCGTGCTGCCGGTGCTGCTGACCTTCTTCGTGGGCAAGTACGCCACCCGCTTCGACCTGCGCATGCTGGCCTCGGTCGCGTTCGTGGTGATGGCCGGCACCTGCTTCATGCGCTCGGACTTCTTCATCGGCATCGACTTCTACCACGTGGCGATGGTGCAGCTGTGGCAGGGTCTGGGCGTGGCGTTGTTCTTCATGCCGGTGCTGACCATCCTGCTGTCGGACCTGCAGCAGAACGAGATCGCGTCCGGCTCCGGCCTGGCCACCTTCCTGCGCACGCTGGGCGGCAGCTTCTCGGCGTCGCTCACCACGCTGCTGTGGGAGCGCCGTGCGGTGACCCACCACGAGCGGTTGACCGAACACATCACCGCCTACAGCCCGACCACGCAGGCCGCGCTGCACCAGCTCGGCCAGGGCGACCAGCAGGCCGCTGCCGGTGTGCTCAACGACATCATCACCCAGCAGGCCTACCAGATCTCGTTCAACGAGGTGTTCCACGCGCTGGGCTGGATCTTCCTGGCGCTGGTGCTGGTGATCTGGCTGGCCAGGCCGCCGTTCACGCCGAAGGCCAGACCGGTCGCCGGCGGCCACTGAAACCGATGGCAATCACCGGAACGAGCACGGCCCCGAACGGGGCCGTGCTCGTTCAACGGATCGGCCATGCGCCAGTCAGATATCGAAGGCGACACCGACCAGCGCCATCGTCTCGCCGGTGTTCGGGCGATGCAGCCCGCCGTTGGAGATGTGTCGGATCGCCACGCTGAAATGCTTCGCCTGCCAGCCCAGCGTGCTGACGAACTGGTAGTGGCTGGAGAGCGCGTGGGTGGCGTGGTTGGTGGCGGCCAGTTGCTCGCTGAAGAACAGCGGCTGGTACCAGTCGCCGGCGTCGCCGAAGTGGAAGCGTGCACCGGCGGCCAGCAGCGCTACCGAATCGCGCATGGTGTAGCGGCCGTTGTCGTTCGCCAGGCGGCGACCATCGATCCAGCCGAGCGAGACATCCGGCGACCAGCTGAAGCGGGTCGTGCCGATGCGATGCCCGTCGAACACCGCCTCAATGAAGGCGGTGTTCGCACCGTGACTATTCGAGTTGCTGCGGCCGGCCTGTACTTCGAACCGGGTGGCGGCCGCCGGCAGCGCGGCGGTGACCAGGGCCAGCACAAATGCGCTGCGGATGAGGGGATGGAGAGACATGGGGGGCGACCTCGCGGTAGTGATTCTTTTTGTGTACCGCATAGTTTACTAAGCAGTCCGTGCCGGGCGAAGCCCCGACCTGGGTCGATTTCGGCAACAGATTGTTGCGCCCACGATGTCAAAACCCCGGCACGATGGCCGGGGTTCGGTGATGGCACGGTCAGGACGGTTATTTTCTGCTGCCCGCCGGCTGCAGGGTCGGGCTGTCCAGATCCAGCGCGGTCGACTGCAGCAGCGCGGCCTGCGGATGCGCCTTGCGGATGTCAGCGGCGAACAGCACGGCGTCGCCGACCACCACCACCGTGCCGGCGCCGGCGGCCAGGTGCCGCTTCGCGTACTTCTCGATCTGCTTCGGCGTCACTGCCTGCACCCGCGCGACGTACTTGCCGATCTCGTCCAGCGGCACGCCGTACACCGCCAACTCGCCGACCTGCCCGGCCAGGCCAGTGGTGGTTTCCAGGCTGCGGCCGTAGCCGCCGATCAAGGTGGCCTTGCGCGCGGCCAGTTCGTCGACGCCGATGTGGCTGTCGCCGAGGCGCTTGAACTCGCCCAGCATCAGCTCGACCACCGGCGCCGCGGAAGGGTTCTTGGTCTGCGCCGAGGCCAGCCACAGGCCGGCGTCGCGCAGCGGTTCCAACCGGCTGGTGGCGCCGTAGGACAGGCCGCGCTTGATGCGGATTTCCTGGTTCAACCGCGCCGAGTACGAGCCGCCGAGCACCGCGTTGGCGAGCGTGCCCACGTAGTAGTCGCCGTCGCCGCGTGGCGGCGCGGCATGCGCCGCCACCACGCCGGCCTGGCCGGCGCCGCGTTGGTCGATCAGCAGCATCCTCGGCAGCTGGCTGGCGGCCTTGCCCGCCGGCCGCGCCGGCAGCGGCGTGGTCGGCTTGCGCCAGTCGCCGAAGCTGGCCTGCGCCAGTTGCTGCGCCTGCGCCGGGGTGATGTCGCCGGCCAGCACCAGGATCGCGTTGTCCGGCCGGTACAGCGCCGCGTGCAGCCGCTGCACGTCGGCGCGGCCGATGCGCGCGATCGAGGCCGGCGTGCCGCCGCGCGAATGGCCGTAGGCGCCAGCGCCGAACACGCCGCGGCTGGCGGCGAGCGAGGCCAGCGCAGTGGGCCGGCTCAGCGTCAGGCGCAGGTCGTCGAGCGCCTGCGCCTGCGCCCGCTTTAACTCCTCGGCGCTGAAATCGGGCTGCCTGACCACCTCGGCCAGCAGGCCCAGCGCCTGCGGCAGTTTCGGCGTGGTCACGGTGATGCCCACCGCGCTTTCGTCCCAGCCGGCGGCGGCATCCAGCGAGCCGCCCAGCGCCTCGGCGGCGGCGGCGATCTGCGGCGCGCTCCTGCCGGCGGCGCCCTTGGTCAGCAGATTCGCGGTGAGGTCGGCCAGGCCGGCCAGCGCCGGCGGATCCATCTCGCCGCCGCGGCGTACGATCAGCTGCGCAGTGACCAGCGGCAGGCCGCCGCGGCGCACGCTGACCACCTGCAGGCCGTTGGCCAGGGTCTGCGTCGTCGGCGTCGGCACGCTCAGTTGCGGCGCGGGGCCGGGCGCGGGCGGCGTGGCGGGAAAGTCGGCAGCCGCCACGTTGCCGGTGGCAACCAAGATGGCCGTAAAGACGGCCAGACGGCAGGCGTTCTTGCGGCAGCTCATTTCGCTTCTCCCGATGCCTTCGCTGCGCCGGCGGGTTGCGGCAGATAGTCGATGGTGACGCTGTGCGCGCCGGTCACGTACTTCTGCAGCACGCAGTGCACGTCCTGCTCGGTGACTTTCTGCAGGGTGGCCAGGTCGGTGTTGGCGTGTTCCGCGCCGCCGTCGATCAGCGTCGCCTGACCCAGCGCGAAGGCCAGGCCCTGCGCGGTCTGCCGTTGCTTCAGCTCGCTGGTCAGCAGCTGCGTCTTCACCTTGTCCAGCTCGGCGGCGGGGATCGGCTGGGTAGCCAGCCAGATGATCTCCTCGTGCAGCAGCTTCTCCGCCTCCGCCGGCCGGTGGCCGCTGGCAAGGATCGCGTAGGCGGTGAACAGCCCTGGCCCGACCCGGCCGTCGGCGTCGGCGCCAGCCTGCTGGGCCACCTGGTGGCGGTACACCAGGGACTGGTACAGCCGCGAGGAATCACCCTTCGCCAGCAGTGCAGCGGCGACCTTGAGCGGGATGCTGTCGGCCGTGTCGGAAGCCGGCGGCAGCAGCCAGGTGATCGCCACCGCGGGCAGCGGTGCGGTCTCGCTGGTGACGGTGTAGCGCAGGTTCTTCCCGCGCTTCGGTTCCCGCACGGTGACCTGCGGGATCGGTGCGGCCGGTTTCGGGATCCAGCCGAAGTACTGGTCCACCCAGGCGTCGAGCTGCTTCGGGTCGAAATCGCCGGCGACGATCAGGGTGGCGTTGTCCGGCCGGTAGAACGTCTGGTGGAACGCGATCACGTCCGGCAGCGTGGCCGCGTCCAGGTCCTCGATGCTGCCGATGGTCGGGCGCTGGTACGGATGCACCGTGTACGAGTGCGGGTCGATCGCGTTGAACAGCTTGCCGTATGGATTGGCCAGCACGCTCTGGCGGTATTCCTCCTGCACCACCGCGCGCTCGGACTTGAAGTTCGCCTCGTCCACGTTGAGGTTGGACAGGCGCTCGGCTTCGGCCCACAGCAGCGTCTGCAAATGATTGCTGGGCACCACCTCGAAGTAGTTGGTGACGTCGTCGCCGGTGGAGGCGTTGTTGGCTCCGCCCACGTCTTCGGTGAGCCGGTCGAACTGCTCGGCGTGCATGTGCCTGGTGCTCTTGAACATCAGATGCTCGAACAGGTGCGCGAAGCCGGAGCGGCCCTGCGGGTCGTCCTTCGAGCCCACGTGGTACCACACCTGCACCGCCACGTTCGGGCTGGCGTGATCCTCCACGCTGAGCACCTGTAGACCGTTCGGCAGGGTGTGCTGGTGGTATTGGATCGGCGGAATGGTCAGCTCGGCCGCGATCAACGGCGACGAGGCCAGCGCAGCCAGCAGGATGAGCGGGGCGAGCAAGGCAGCCGGACGCAGACGCATGGGCGGTCCCTTTGTTGGAAAGGGTCAACCTTAGCAATTCCGACGCAGCTACACAGCCACGGGCCGGATCACGCCGCCTGGGTCCCGCCCAACGCCTTGAGCCGCTTCTTCTCCGCCTTGCGTTCGCGGCGCGCCGCCTTGCGGATCTTGCGGTCGTGGTTCCACAGGTAGATCGCCGGCGTGCTCAGCAGGGTCAGCAGCTGCGACACCAGCAGGCCGCCGACGATGGCGATACCGAGCGGCTGGCGCATTTCCGAGCCGATGCCGAAGCCGATCGCCAGCGGCAGCGCCGCGCCCATCGCCACCAGGGTGGTCATGGTGATCGGGCGGAAGCGCACCAGCGCCGCCTCGCGGATCGCTTCCGGCGCGGGCAAGCCGCGCTCGCGTTCGGCCACCAGGGCGAAGTCGACCATCAGGATCGCGTTCTTCTTGACGATGCCGATCAGCATCAGCACCGCGATGATCGCCATCAGCGAGATCTGCGTCTGCGTCACCAGCATCGCCAAGAACGCGCCGGCGCCGGCGGCCGGCAGGGTGGAGAGGATGGTCAGCGGATGGCCGAGGCTTTCATAAAGAATGCCCAGCACGATGTACATGGCCAGGATCGAGCCGAGCAGCAGCACCATGCCGTTGGACTGGGCCTGCTTCAGGCGCTGGTTGGCGCCGGTGAAATCCACCCGCATGCCGGCCGGCAGGCGCGCGGCGTAGGCGGCCTGCTCGACCAGCTTCACGCCCACGTCCTGGGTGACGTCCTTGGCCAGGTTGTAGCTGATCGTGGCTGCCTCCAGCTGGTTGTGGTGGCGTATGCGCAGCGGACTCAGGTTCGGCGCGATGGTCGCCAGCGCGGACAGCGGGATCATCCGTCCCTGCTCGTTGCGCACGCGCACGTCGAGAAGCGACTCCGGGCTCACCCGCTCGGCCGCGCCGGTGCTCAGCACCACCGCGTACTGGTTGATGTCGGAGTAGATCTGCGACACCTGGCGCTGGCCGAACGCGTTGTACAGCGCCGAGTCGATGGTGCCGACGCCCACGTGCAGGCGCGCGGCCGCCTCGCGGTCGATCTTCAGCAGCTGCTGTTTGCCGACCTGGTCGAAGTTGCTGCTGACGTCGCGGAACTCCTTCATCGTGCGCAGCTGCCGCACCATCCTCAGCGCCCACGGCTGCAGGTCGCCGCCGTTGGTGCTGACCAGCTGGAATTCGTACTGGCCGCCCTTGTCGCCGCTGCCGCCGCCGCCGAGGAACTGCGCGGCGCTCACCGAGACCTTCACGTTGGCCAGCTTGTCGTACTGCTTGGACAACCGCTCGACCACCTGCTTGATGCCCTCGCGGCGCTCGCCCGGCCCGCTGCCGCGCGGTTTCAGGTCGACGAACATCTGCGCGTTGTTGCCCACCGCGCCGCCACCACCGCCGTCGCGGCCAAGCATGGTCAGCTGGTCGAGCACGGCCGGGTCGGCCTGCATGATCTTGGCCACCGCCAGCGCGCGCGCGGTCAGCTCGGCCGGCGAGATGTTGGCGTCGGCGCTGATGTCCACCTGCAGCTGGCCGGTGTCCTCGTCGGGCATGAAGGTGCCGCCGGCGGTCTTGGCCACCGCGAAGCCGAGCACGAAGGTCAGGATCAGCAGGGTCAACGGTTGCCAGCGCATGATCCGGCGATGGTGCATGGCCCAGTCCAGCGCACGCTCGTAGATGTGCAGCAGCCGGCGGTCGAAGCGTTCCACCGCCTGCTCGATGCGCCCGGGCTGCCTGGTGTGCTCCGGCTCGTGGCTCAGCAGCCAGGCGCACAACGCCGGGGTGAGCGTGAGCGAGACCAGCGCCGAGATCACCACCGCGGCGGTCAGCGTCACCGAGAACTCGCGCAGCAGCATGATCAGTATGTTGTTGCCGAACAGCAGCGGCGCGAACACCGCCACCAGCGACAGGGTGATCGAGACCACGGTAAAGCCGATCTCGCGCACGCCGGCCAGCGCGGCCTCCATCGGTGGCTCGCCGCGCTCCATGTGGCGCACGATGTTCTCGATCACCACGATCGCGTCGTCCACCACGAAGCC
This sequence comes from Rhodanobacter sp. FW106-PBR-R2A-1-15, assembly GCF_058789735.1. Lineage (NCBI taxonomy): Bacteria > Pseudomonadati > Pseudomonadota > Gammaproteobacteria > Lysobacterales > Rhodanobacteraceae > Rhodanobacter > Rhodanobacter sp. FW106-PBR-R2A-1-15. The sequence continues at coordinate 68,019 of NZ_JBYTEM010000018.1, forward strand.
GATGCACAGCACCAGCGCCACCAGCGACAAGGTGTTGAGCGTGTAGCCCAGCGTCCACATCACCACGAACGCGCCGGCCAGCGACAGCGGCACGCTGAGTGTGGCGATCAGCGTGGGCCGCAGCCGGCGCAGGAACACCAGCATCACCAGCACCACCATGGCGATCGAGATCAGCAGCGCCACCTGCACCTCGTGCAGCGCCGACTTGGTGGTCTGGGTGAGATCGAACACCGGCGTCATCGTCACGCTGGACGGCAGCGAGGCGCGCAGCTGCGGCAGGCGCGCACGGATCGCCTCCACCGTGGCCACCGCGTTCGCCTCCGGCCGCTTGCTGATCTGCAGGCCGACCGCGCGCGCGTCGTTGAACCAGGCCGCCTGGTATTCGTCCTGCTGGCCGCTGTAGACCTTCGCCACGTCGGACAGCCGCACCGGCGTGCCGTTCCTCACCGAGATCAGCAGGCGGGCAAACTCGGCTGGCGTCTGCAGGCTGTCGCTGGCGCTCACCGTCATCTGCGTATGGCCGTCGCTCAGCGTGCCCTGCGGCGAGGTGACGTTGGCCGCGCGCAGCGCGTTGGCCACGTCGTTGGTGGTGAGGCCCTTGGCCGCCAGCGCGCCGTTGTCCAGCTCGATCCGCACCGCATGCGGGGTGCCGCCGAACACCTGCACCTGGGCCACGCCGTCGATCTGCGCCACCGCCGGCTTCAGCATGGTGTCGGCAAGATCGAACAGCTGGTCCTGTGGCAGGCCGGTCGAGGTCAAGGTGAGGAACAGGATCGGGATCTGCGAGGTGTCGAACTTGAAGTACTGCGGCAGCGACGGCATGCCGGTCGGCAGGTCGACCGCGGCCGCATTGATCGCCGCCTGCACGTCGCGCGCGGCGCTGTCGGCGGTGCGGTCGAAGGTGAAGCGCACCATCACCGAGGCCTGGCCCTCGCTGGCGTTGCCGTACATTTCGTCGACGCCGGGAATGCGCCCCAGGTGCCGCTCCAGCGGCGCCAGCACGGTGTTCGCCATGGTCTGCGCACTGGCGCCGGGCTGGCTGGCCACCACGTAGACGCCGGGAAAATCCAGCGACGGCAGCGCGGCCACGCCGAGCAGCAGGTAAGCCCACAAGCCGGCCAGCATCAGGCCGAGCGCGAGCAGCGAGGTGCCGACCGGACGGCGGATCAGCGGGGCAAAGATGTTCATGGCGCTTCCGCCCGCGCGCGCGGCGGGCGTGGGGAGGTCGGGGAAGTGGCGGGCAGTCCGTGCATGCCCACTTTATGCCCTTTGGCACGTTCCGGTGTATGTGCCTGAAGTCCACCCCGTGCCGGAAGGCAGGGGTATCCGGTTTTCTGTAGGAGCGCACCTTAGGTCTTGATGTCCGACCTGTCAGGGTCGAGCATTCCCGACGGATCATCGGGGGAACCGGGGCTATTTTGGCAGCGCCGGCATCTGCTGCTGCACCTGGCGCTGGCGCCGGATCTCCGCGCGCAGCTGCTGCCGCGCCGCCTTGCGCTCGCGATGGTCGTGCTGCCACAGGTAGATCGCCGGGGTGCTCAGCAGGGTCAGCAGCTGCGACACGAACAGGCCGCCGAGGATGGCGATGCCCAGCGGCTGGCGCATTTCCGAGCCGTAGCCGAAACCGATCGCCAGCGGCAGCGCCGCGCCCATCGCCACCAGGGTGGTCATGGTGATCGGGCGAAAGCGCACCAGCGCCGCCTCGCGGATCGCCGCCGGCGGCGACATGCCGTGGTCGCGCTCGGCCACCAGCGCGAAGTCCACCATCAGGATCGCGTTTTTCTTGACGATGCCGATCAGCATCAGCACCGCGATCACCGACATCAGGGTCAACTGGGTATGCGTCACCAGCATCGCCAGGAACGCGCCCATGCCGGCGGCCGGCAGGGTGGAAAGGATCGTCAGCGGGTGGATCAGGCTCTCGTACAGGATGCCCAGCACCACGTACATCACCAGGATCACCGCCAGCAGCATGATCAGCGCATTGTTCATCGCGTCGACCAGGTTCTTGTTGTCGCCGCTGTACTTCCTGTGCACGCCCGGCGGCAGCTGCGCGGCGAACATCGCCTGCTCGACCAGCTTCAGGCCATCGGCCTGGGTGACGCCCTTGGCCAGGTTGTAGTTGACCGCGGCCGATTCGAGCTGATCGAAATGACTGATGGTGACCGGCGCGATGTGCGGCCGGATCTGCGCCAGCGCGGACAGCGGAATCATCCGCCCCTGCGCGTTGCGCACGTAGGTATTGAGCAGGGTGGCCGGACTCAGCGACTCGGCGCTCTCGGCGGTGATCACCACGCGGTACTGGTTGATGTCCGAGTAGATGGTGGAGACCGGGGTCTGCCCGAACGCGTTGGCCAGAGCGGTGTCGACCTGGGCCACGCTCACGTGCAGCCGCGCCGCGGCGTTGCGGTCCACCTGCAGCATCTGCTGCTTGCCGATGCTGTCGAAGCTGGTGCTGACGTTGCGGAACTGCTTCATGCCGCGCATCACCTGCGCCAGCTTGAGGGTGGGCTGCTGCAGCGGCACGCCATCCACGCTGTCGAGCTGGAACGCGTACTGCCCGCGGCCGCCGCCACCGCCACCACCGCCGCTGATGAACTGGTTGACCGAGAGCGACACGTCCAGGTCCGGCACGTTCTTGAAGACCTTGTCCAGCCGATCGACCACCGCCTGGGAGCTGACCTGGCGGTCGCCCGGCCGGTCGCCCGGCGGCTTCAGGTCGACGAACAGGCTGGCCTGGTTGCCGACCGCGCCACCGCCGTTGTTGCTGCCGAGGAAGGCGGAGACGTCGCGCACCGCCGGGTCGGCCTTGACCTTCGCCGCCACCTCCTGCGTGCGCCGCGCCAGCAGCAGCGGCGAGACGTTGGCGTCGGCAGTGATGCTCGCCTGCAGCAAGCCGGTGTCTTCCTTCGGCATCAGGCCGCCGCCGGCGGTCATCACCACCACCACCGCCAGGCCGATGGTGAGCGCCAGCAGGATGATCGGCTGCCAGCGCATGATCCGGCGGTGGTGCATCGCCCAGTCCAGCGCCCGCTCGTAGCTGCGCAGCATGCCGCTGTCGAAGCGTTCGGCCAGGCGCTCCAGCCGCCCCGGCACGCGTGCGCCCGCCGGCTCATGCGCCAGCCAGGCGCCGCACAGCGCCGGGGTCAGCGTGAGCGAGACCAGCGCGGAGATCACGATGGTGGCGATCAGGGTCACCGAGAACTCGCGGATCAGCATGGTGAACATGTTGTTGCCGAACACCATCGGACCGAACACGGCGATCAGCGACAGGGTGATCGACAGCACGGTGAAGCCGATCTCGCGCACGCCGGCCAGCGCGGCCTGCAGCGGCGGCTCGCCGCGTTCCATGTGGCGCACGATGTTCTCGATCACCACGATCGCGTCGTCCACCACGAAGCCCACGCACAGCACCAGCGCGATCAGCGAGAAGATGTTCAGGGTGAAGCCGAGCATCCACATCGCCACGAACGCGCCGGCCAGCGACAGCGGCACGCTGAACATGGCGATCACGGTGGGTCGCAGCCGACGCAGGAACAGCAGCATCACCAGCGCCACCATCGCGATGCCCATCAGCAGCGCCACCTCCACCTCGTGCAGCGCCGACACCGTGGTCGGGGTGAAATCGAAGATCGGGGTGATGGTGGCGTCGGCCGGCAACACCCCGCGCAGCTGCGGCAGGCGCGCGCGGATCGCCTGCACGGTGGCCACCGCGTTCGCCTCCGGCCGCTTGTTGATCTGCATCACCACCGCGCGCTGGCCGTTGAACCACGCCGCGGCATACTTGTCCTGCTGACCGCCGCTGATCGTCGCCACGTCGGCCAGCCGCACCGGCACGCCGTTGCGGCTGGCGATCACCAGCGCGGCGAAATCCCGCGCCGTATGCAGCGCGTCGTTGGCGCTCACCGTCATGCGCATGGCGCCGTTGCTGAGCGTGCCCTGCGGCGAGCTGACGTTGGCGGCGCGCAGCGCATTGGCCACGTCATTGGCGGTGACGCCCATGCCCACCAGCGCGCGGGTGTCCAGCACGATGCGCACCGCGTGCGGCGTGCCGCCGCCCACCTGCACCTGGGCCACGCCGGGAATCTGCGCCACCGCCGGCTTCAGCAGGGTATCGGTGAGGTCGTACAGGCGGTCCGGTGGCAGGCTGGAGGAGGTCAGCGAGACCAGCAGCACCGGAATCTGCGAGGTATCGAACTTGAAGTAGCCGGGTGGGCTGGGCATGCCGGGCGGCAGGTCCGCCGCCGCCGCGTTGATCGCCGCCTGCACGTCGCGTGCGGCCTTGTCGGCGCCGCGGTCCATGTTGAAGATGACCTGGATCTGCGCGGCGCCTTCGCTGGCGCTGGAGGCCATCATGCGCACCCCGGGAATGCGCCCCAGATGCCGCTCCAGCGGCGCGACCACGGTGGTGGCCATGGTCTGCGCGCTGGCGCCGGGCATCTGCGCGAACACCGCCACGCCGGGGAATTCGATCGACGGGAACGCCGCTACGCCGAGCAGCAGGTAGGCCCACAGGCCGCCCAGCAGCAGGCCGATGGCAAGCAGCGAAGTACCCACCGGGCGGCGCACCAGCGGTGCGAAGACGTTCATGCAGCCACCCCGGTCCATGGGCGTGGCGAATGGGCCGTGAGCACGGCCCGAGGCTTGGCGAGAGTTCCCTTCATGTCGGCTTTATGCCAGCTGCCGCCTCCCTTGTGTATGTGCCTGAAGTCCACCCGCCTGCAGGAAACCCGCGGCCGGGCTTCCTGCATGCATGGCACGGCTCAGCGTGCCGCGGGGCTGTAGCGCAGGGTCAGGAACGCGCCGCGACCGGGCTGGTTGAAGTACCACACGGTCTCGTAGCGGTGGTCGAACACGTTGGCCAGCCGCGCCTCCACCTGCCAGTCCGGCGCGAAATGCCAACTGGCGCGCAGGTCGGTGGTGGAGTAGCCGCCGAGCCGGTGCCGGTTGGCCGCATCGTCGAAACCGCGCCCGGCGGCGAAGACGGTGGCGCCGACGCCGAAGGCGCCGAAGCGCCGGTCCAGGTCCACCCGCGCGGTGTGCTCGCGCCGGCGCGGCAGCAGCTTGCCGTCGTTCGCGCCGCCGTCTTCGTTGCGCGGCTGCAGCCAGGTCAGGTAGCTCTGCAGCTGCCAGCCGGCGAGGTTGGCGCCGAGCTGGCCTTCCACGCCGCGGATGCGGGCCTTGCTCACATTCCGCGGCACCCAGTTGCTGTCCAGCGCGATCAGCTGGTCGATGCGGGTCTGGTAGGCGTTCAGCGCCCAGTTCCACGTATCCTGCTGCTGACTCAGGCCCAGTTCGGCGCTGCGCGACTTCTCCGGCCTCAGCTTCGGATTGCCGCTGCCGTACGGGTAGTACAGGTCGTTGAAGGTCGGCGCATGGAACGCGCTGCCGTAGCTGGCGGAGAGCTTCAGCCCACCGTCGAAGTGATAACCCCATGCCGCCGCGCCGGTGTTGTGGTTGCCGAACTGGCTGTTGTGGTCGCGCCGTGCCGACAGCTCCACTTCGTTGCGGCCGAACGTGCCCTGGTACTGCGCGTAGCCGCCGGTATCGTTGCGGTGATTGGCGAGGAAGCCGGTGTCGCTGTCGATGTGTTCGCCCTGCCAGTCGATGCCGAGCGTGAGTAGCTGGTTGCTGGCCACGCTGATGTCGTTCTGCCACGACGCCTGGTTGCGCCGCGAGTAGATGTAGCCGACGAAGGCCTGGTTCTCGTAGTTGTCGTAGCGGTCCAGGTTCTGGCCCACGCTCAGCGTGGTCTTCCACGCCTGCAGCGGGTTGAAGCTGAGGTGGCTGCCGGCGACCTGCTGCACGGTGCGGCTGCGGTTCTGGTAGCTGCCGTCGTAATGGATCTCGCCGAGGCTGCGCAGCCAGGTGCCGCTGAGCTCGGCGCCGTTGTCCCAGCGGTAGCCGCCGCCGGCGCTCAGGTTCCTGTTGCGGAAGGCGTCGCGGTCCGGCTCGTCGGCAAAGCAGCCGGCGAAGGCCTCGGCCGCACCGACGCGACAGGCGTTGATGCCGCGCGTGTACTGCGCGCCGACGCTGAGGTGGTACCAGGCATGCTCGTCGCCGCCGGCCAGGCCGGCCTGCCCGCGCAGCAGATGGTTGCTGCCGGTGGTCACGCTGAACGTGGGTTGCAGGCCGCCGCCCGGCGTACCGCGCCGGGTGAAGATCTGGATCACTCCACCGATCGCGTCGGCGCCGTACAGGCTGGAACGCGGGCCGCGTACCACCTCGATGCGCTCGATCTGCTCCACCGGAATCTGCTCGAACGCCGCCAGCCCGGCGCTGACCGAGGCCACCCGCACACCGTCGACCAGCAGCAGGGTGTGGGTGGAGTTGGTGCCGCGCATGAACAGCGAAGTCTGTTCGCCGTAACCGCCGGTGTTGGCGAAGCTCAGACCGGGCAGGCCGGCCAGCAGATCCGGCACCGACAGCGGCTGCAGCCGCTCGATGTCGGCGCGGGTGATCACGGTCACCGAGGACAGCGCGTCGTCGGCGGTGATCGCGGTGCGCGTGGCGGTGACGATCACCGGGCTCAGCGACGAGGCGTCGTTCTGGTCGGCCGCGTGGGCGGCCAGCGTGCAGCCGAGCAGCGCCGCGGTCAGCAGGGTCTTCTTCATGTTCGTTCCTCTACGCCGTGCACCCGCGCACGACTCATGTGTCCAATGAGCTGGCGACAGGCATGGGAGGAAGACGGAACGACGGGCGGGCAGGATCGACCGACACGTGGTTCGGCCTCGCCCACCGCGAGCCACCAGGAAAGCGTTCCGGCCGGTCTCCGGGCTGGCGAGTGGCGTGCGGCGATCCGCATGCCCCGAGCGGCGCCTTCCCGTGCCATGCACAGTGGCGTCCGCCGCTCGTGATCTCGCTTACCGTTGCGGGGGCAGCGCCGGCCTTGCAGTGCGTTTGCGCACCACGCACCGGCTTCCCGTTTCATCCCTTGGGCGCTGGGCCGTCGGGACACCTGAACCGCGCTACTTTAGCTTCGGACGGCTATTTGGGCAATGCGCTCCTACCCGCTTTTCCCGCCGACCCAGCTCTGTTGCACGCGGTATTCCGCGTCCAGCACCACCAGGTCGGCGCGGTAACCGGGCGCGATGCGGCCGTGGCTTTCGCCCAAGCCGAGGAACTCGGCCGGCCAGGTGCTGGCCATGCGCACCGCCTCGTCCAGCGGCAGGCCGAGCATCTGCACGGTGTTGCGCACGGCGCTGGCCATGTCCAGCGCGGAACCGGCGAGCACGCCGCCGGCGGTCTGGCAGATGCCGTCCTTCACGATGATGGTTTCGCCGTTCAACACATAGTCGGGGCGGTCCGCACCGACCGGCGGCATCGCGTCGGTGACCAGCAGCATCTTGCCGCGCGGCTTGGCGGCGATCGCCACGCGCAGGCTGGCCGGATGCACGTGGTGGCCATCGACGATGAGGCCGCACCAGCTGCCGGGGTCGTCCAGCGCCGCGCCGACCACGCCGGGTTCGCGGCTGCCCAGCGGAGTCATCGCGTTGAACAGGTGGGTGAAGCCGCGCACACCCGCGGCCAGTGCGACGCGGGTGGTGGCGTAGTCGGCCGCCGTGTGGCCGGCGTTGACGAGCACGCCGGCGGCAGTCAGCCGCGCAATGACGTGGTGCGGCACGCGCTCGGGCGCCAGCGTCAGCAGCCGCACGCCGCGGTGCGGTGCGCACAGCATGGCGAGTTCTTCCTCGCCGGGCACGTGGAACCACTTCGCGTCGTGCACGCCCTTGCGCTCAGGGGCGAGGTACGGGCCTTCCAGATGGATGCCGAGCAGGCCCGGCACGCCTTCCTCGAACGCCTGTTCCACTGCGGCCAGTGCGGCGCGCATGATGTCGACGCTGTCGCTGATCAGGGTGGGCAGGAAGCCGGTGGTGCCGAAGCGGCGATGCGCGGCGCCGATGGTGCGGATCGTCTCCACCGTGGGCGCGTCGTTGAACAGCACGCCGCCGCCGCCGTTGACCTGCACGTCGATGAAGCCGGGCAGCAGCATGGCGCCGCGCAGGTCGTGTTGTTGCGCGGTGCGCACGCGCGGGTCGGATGGCGGCAGCAGGTCGACGATGTGCGCACCGTCGAGCAGCACGGCGAGGTCGTCACGCCAGCCGTGGGCGGTGAGTACGCGGGCGTGGGTGAGCGACTTCATGCGTGATCGACCATGGACGCGAAACCTCACGTAGGAGCCCGCTCGCGGGCGATGCTCTTGCTTTTGCGAATCCCGAATTCCGAATCCCGAATCTCGGCTTTCAAGGCATCGCCCGCGAGCGGGCTCCTATCCGTGCCATCGGATCAAACGGTTTCGGTGACCTTGTTCAGATGCGGCGGCAGGTCGGGGTTGAAGCCGCGGCGCAGCGCCAGGGCGCTGGCCGCGCGGTAGAAGCTCTGGATGGTCAGCAGCGGCGTGCACAGCGCCGGCAGGCCGCCGGCCACCGGCAAGCTGCCAGCGCCATGCAGCCCGGGCGCGGCCACGAACACCTGCGCGCCGCGGCCGCGGAATTCGCGCGCCACCGCCAGCGTGCTGTCCAGCGTGTCGTCGTCCTGAGCGAAGCACAGCACTGGAAAATCCGGGCCGACCAGCGCCATCGGGCCATGCTTCACCTCGGCCGCGCTGAACGCCTCGGCGTGCAGGCCGCAGGTTTCCTTGAACTTCAGCGCCGCCTCCAGCGCGATGCCGAGGCCGTAGCCGCGACCGACCACGAACAGGTTGTGCGCCCCGGCCAGGCCATCGACCAGCGCCGACCAGTCCGCGTCCCAGCCGGCGCGCAACGCGTCCGGCAGCGCCTGCAGGGCGGTGCCGAGTTCGGCGTCGCCGCGCCAGCGTGCGCACAGGTGCAGCACCGCGGCCAGCGCGGCGATATAGCTCTTGGTGGCCGCCACGCTGCGCTCGGGGCCGGCGTGCAGCGGGATCACCGTGTCGGCCAGCGCCGCCAGCGGCGAATCGGCCACGTTCACCAGCGCCACCACGCGCGCGCCGGCGACCTTCGCGGCCTGCGCATTGCGCAGCAGGTCGGGGCTCTTGCCCGACTGCGAGATCGCGATGAACAGCGCGCCCTGCCAGCGCTGCTCGGCCGCGTACACCGAAGTGACCGACGGCGAGGCCGAGGCGGTGACGATGCCGAGCTGGGTCTCGAACACGTACTTGGCGTAGGCCGCCGCATGGTCGGAGCTGCCGCGCGCGCAGGTGACGATGAAGCGCGGCGGCTGCGCGCGCAGCTCGCGCGCCAGCGCGGCCACCACCGCCTCGTTCGCGGCGAACTGGCGCGCCAGCACCGCGGCCGACTCGTGCGCCTCCTGGAACATCAGAGTGTCGCGGGCGTCCATGGCGTTCCTTCAGTCGGTCTGCAGTTCGGCGACAAAATCGTAGATGTCGCCGCGGTACCAGGAGCAGGTGAACTCGACCACGCGGCCGTCGTCGAGGAAGCTGCGCCGCTCGATGTTCAGCCCGGCGCTGCCCACGCCGACGTGCAGCAGCCGCGCCTGCTGCGCGTTCAGCGACACCGCGCGCAGCCGCTGCAGCGCGCGGCGCGGGCGTGCGTTGAGTTTTTCCAGCGCCTCGTACAGCGAGTCGTGCACCAGCAGCGGGTCGGGCAGCACGCTGGCCGGAACCACGCTGCGCTCGATCGCCAGCGGCTCGTCCTGGCCGTAGCGCACGCGGTGCAGGCGCACCACCAGCGAGCCGGGCGACAGGTTCAGCGCCATCGACTCCTCCGGCGTCACCTCGCCGATGCCGCGCTCGAAGAATTCCGAGCGCGGCGACAGGCCGCGCTCGCGCAGGTCCTCGGTGAAGCTGGTCAGCCGCGACATCGGCTTGACGATGCGCTCGGCGATGAAGGTGCCGGCGCCGTGGCGCTGGGTCAGCAGGCCTTCCTCGACCAGGCCGGCGATCGCCTTGCGCACGGTCACCCGCGACAGCTTCAGCGTCTGCGACAGATCGCGCTCGCTGGGCAGCGCCTGGCCCGGCTCGATGTCACGGTGCCCGATGATGTTGCGGATCGCCTGGCGCAGGCGCAGGTAGGCCAGCGGCTGGTGCGTGGCCGGGTCGTGGCAGATCCGGCGGTATTCGTGGGCAAGGGCGGCTTCCATGCGCGAACGATACCAATAGCGAACCACTGGCCGCAAGCCGCCCGGTACGTCTCTCGACCCTGGAGTGCCCGGCGGCTCGAATCCTTCTGCATGAGCCTGGTTCGCTTCGGCGGGCGGACCCGAAGTGCCCCACGGACTTGGCCAATCCCAGCGATTGCGGCCCGTAGCCTGCACTCGGGACGAACGGGATGGCGAGTGCGCCCGCAGCTGCCCGATCGAGCCTCCGCATGAATTCGTATGCAATGCGGTAGTCGATCTGGTATTTCACTGGTACGATCAAAGCCAACCCGGGCAAGCGCGCCACCGGCCGCCCTGCCCACCATCCGGCATCGAGTCGAGGTAATCGCGTGACTGCTTCCTCCCAAACGGTCGAACCGTTCGACCTGGTGATCTTCGGCGGCACCGGCGACCTCGCCGTGCGCAAGCTGCTGCCCGCGCTGTTCCACCGCTTCCTCGATGGCCAGATCCCCGGCAGCAGTCGCATCGTCGGCGTCGCCCGCGAGGCGCTGGACGACGCCGGCTACCGTACGCACCTGCGCGAGGCGATGATCGGGGTGTGCGCGGCGGCACAGCTCGACGTGTTCCTGCAGCAGGTGTTCTACCACCCGCTGGATGCGCGCAAGGACGAGGGCTGGGACGACTTCGCCGCGTTCATGGGCAAACAGCCCGAGCACGTGCGCGTGTTCTACCTGTCCACCTCGCCCGAACTTTTTGTCGACATCTGCACCCGGCTGGGCCACTACCAGCTCAACCAGGGCGCCTCGCGCGTGGTGCTGGAGAAGCCGATCGGCCGCGACCTGGCCAGCGCGAACCAGATCAACGACGCGGTCGGCAAGGTGTTCAGCGAATCGCAGACCTTCCGCATCGACCACTACCTCGGCAAGGAGACGGTGCAGAACCTGCTGGTGCTGCGCTTCGGCAACGCGCTGTTCGAGCCGCTGTGGAACGCCGGGCACATCGACCACGTGCAGATCACCGTGGCCGAAACCCTCGGCGTGGGCCACCGCGGCACCTACTACGACCGCGCCGGTGCGCTGCGCGACATGGTGCAGAACCACATGCTGCAGCTGCTGTGCATGGTGGCGATGGAGCCACCGTCCTCGCTGGCGCCCGACGCGGTGCGCGACGAGAAGCTGAAGGTGCTGCATTCGCTGAAGCCCATCGACGACAGCAACGCCGCCCAGCTCACCGTGCGCGGCCAGTACCGCGCCGGCGTGGCCGAGGGCGCCAGCGTGCCGGGTTACCCAGAGGAGCTGGGCAACAGCAAGTCGAACACCGAAACCTTCGTCGCGCTGAAGGCGGAGATCGCCAACTGGCGCTGGGCCGGCGTGCCGTTCTACCTGCGCACCGGCAAGCGGCTGCCGAGCCGGGTGTCGGAAATCGTGGTGACCTTCAAGCCGGTGCCGCATTCGATCTTCAGTCCCGACTCCGGCACGCTGTCGCAGAACCGGCTGGTGCTGCGGCTGCAGCCGGACGAGGGCGTGAAGCTGTGGCTGACCATCAAGCATCCGGGCCCGGGCGGCCTGCGCCTGCGCCACGTGCCGCTGGACATGAGCTTCGCCGAGGCGTTCGGCGTGCAGCAGCCCGATGCGTACGAGCGCCTGCTGCTCGACGTGGTGCGCGGCAACCCCACCCTGTTCATGCGCCGCGACGAAGTGGAAGCGGCGTGGCGCTGGGCCGGCCCGATCCTCGCCGCCTGGGCCGACAGCGGCGAGGCGCCGCGACCGTATACCGCCGGCAGCTGGGGGCCGAGCGCCGCGGTGGCGCTGATCGAGCGCGACGGCCGCACCTGGAACGAAGACAGCGAATAGGCCGCGTTTACCGATGCTTCACCCGATCACCCCGATGCCTGCGGCAGACTGGCCGTCCCCTCACCACGATGCGCGCGGCCACGCCTGGGTGCCCGGCGCGACAGTTCTGCCATGACTCCCCACCTGAACGTCACCACTCACAGCTTCACCGACTGCAAGGCGCAGGCCACGGCGCTGGCTGAACGCGTCGCCGAGCGCCTGCGCAGCGGTGTGGCCGAACGCGGCCATGCCGTGCTGGCGGTCTCCGGCGGCAGCACGCCCAAGGATTTCTTCGACCGCCTCGCGCGCGAGCAGCTCGACTGGGCCCGGGTGCAGGTGACCCTGGTCGACGAACGCTGGGTGCCTGATACCGACGAGCGCTCGAATGCACGGCTGGTGAAGGCGCGCCTGCTGCAGCACGCCGCCGCGGCCGCGCCGTTCGTGCCGCTGTATACCGGCGATGCCGCCCCCGAAGCCGGGCTGGCCACCGCCGCGGCGCGCATCGACGCGCTGCCGCTGCCGTTCGACGCGGTGGTGCTGGGCATGGGCGACGACGGCCACACCGCCTCGTTCTTCCCCGGCGGCGACCACCTGGCCGAGGCGCTGGACCCGGACGGCCGCGCCCGCGTGCTGCCGATGCGCGCGCCCGGCGCCGGCGAGCCGCGTATCACGCTGAGCCTGCCGACGCTGCTGGAAACGCGCGCGCTGTACCTGCTGGTCGCCGGCGAGAAAAAGCGCGACCTGCTGGCCGACGCGCGGCTCGGTCTCGGCGCCGCGCAGCATTACCCGGTGCGTGCGGTGCTGGCCCAGCAGCGCGTGCCGGTGGCGGTGTACTGGTGCCCGTGACTACCACCAACGGCATCCCCGTAGGAGCGCACCCTGTGCGCGATGCTCTTGCGGTTGCCTTGCCACACCACAGGCGGGCTGCGCCCGCCGTTCGCGCACAGGGTGCGCTCCTTAGGTCTTGATGTCCGACCTGTCAGGGTCGAGCATTCCCGACTGATCATCGGGGGAACCGGGTGATGCCGATGCGCTCCTTTGGCTTCGAGCCCGTGACGTAGATGCACACCCCGGTTCCGATTTCGCTCATCCAGAAGTTTGAACGGTACCCTCGGCCCGCCACTGGCGTGAGCCTGCACACCTAAGGATCAGCCGGATGAGCATGGTGATCGGAACAAACCATGCGAGGTAAGGCGATGACAAACGTTGTGGGAGTGGATGTGGCCAAGGCCACGTTTGATGTGGCCGTTGGTCTGGCCAAGCCGGGCAAATTCCAGACACGCGCCAAGGTGGCCAATCGTGAAGAAGGCTTCCAGGAGTTGATGACCTGGTTGGACAAGCACGCGCCGGAAGCGGCGGTGTGCATGGAAGCGACGGGGATCTATCACGAGGCACTGGCCATCTTCCTGGTACAGCAAGGCAAGACGGTCTACGTGGCCAATCCGGCGCAAGTAAAGTACTTCGGCAAGAGCCAGCTGACGCGAACCAAGACCGACCGCACAGACGCCAAGCTCATTGCGCAGTTCGCCACCAGTCAGCAGGCCGGCACCCATCCGATGGCGCCGTGGATGCCGCCGACAGCGGCCCAGCGCACCTTGCGCGCGCTGGTCGAACGGCTGGACGATCTCAAGGGCATGGAGCGGATGGAAGCGAACCGACTCGACGTCGCCAATGACGCCGTACGCGACTCGGTGGAAGCGTCGCTCAAGGAACTGCGCAAGCAGATCAAG